>NZ_JAAHIG010000176.1:0-17711 GCF_010692305.1 Moorena sp. SIO4G3
AGGCAAAAGGCAAAAGGCAAAAGGCAAAAGGCAAAAGGCAAAAGGCAAAAGGCAAAAGGCAAAAGGCAAAAGGCAAAAGGCAAAAGGCAAAAGGCAAAAGGCAAAAGGCAAAAGGCAAAAGGCAAAATTGTACTGGGATATATCTTTTTTATTTGATTTAAATAATATACAGTTTAAATGCAAAAAAAATTAAGGATAGTTAATCAGCAAGTCAATATTTTATGTCCGAGTACTTATCAAAGTATAATGATAAATTACTGATAACAAAGAATGAGATAATGTCCGGTTGTTTCGGTTAGGTTCATAGTTTATTTTTTTAGCCATTACCCTCAATTATAGCACTACTAATTAAAGTTAGAACATTGATAAAAGCTCATTTGCTAATGCACGTAAACTTTTGCCTCTTGCCTTACACGTAGCGCTATATTACACAATTGGGCAACGCCAAATTATGACTCATGCAACGCTTCTGCCCGTTCCCAGTCCTCTGGCACACCATAAGTTTGATACCTTTGGCAGCGTTTGAGATAGAGCATGGCTGCTTTATCCTGGGGATTAGTTTGTAGAACTGACTGAAATATCTGTTCAGCTTGGGCGAAAGCTTGGCGATGGTAGAGAAAAGCAGCTTGTTCAAAGTTACTCTTAGTTTGTCTCTTTAACTGCTTCAGTTGCGGCTGATCTTGATCAAATAGCTCAAATACTGCCACCGGTTTATTTTTTCCCTTAACTTTGACTCGATCCAGAAACCTATAACTGTACTTTTGAAACTCATTCAGGTTATAGAGGGTTTGTTGGCTAATCATAATCCCTGCACCATAAAGTTTGGTTAATCCTTCCAAGCGGGAAGCAAGATTCACTGCATCAGAAATAACCGTACTTTCCATCCGCTTTTGTTCACCGATTGTTCCTAGCATTAAGCTACCTGTATGTAAACCAATACCGATAGTAATCGGAACATAACCACTTTGGCACCGATGCTGGTTGTAGACCGCAACTGTTTGCTGCATCTCAAGTGCACCTTGAACCCCATCATCCGCTGACTCAGGAAAAAGTGCCATGACTCCATCTCCAATGTACTTATCAATAAAGCCGTTGTGAGCCCGGATTGCTGGACTAACTCGACTCAGATAGCTATTAATAAAATTAAAATTTTCTTGAGGAGATAACTGTTCTGATAGGCTGGTAAAAGAGCGAATATCAGCAAAAAGAACAGTCATTTCTTTTTGAACGTGATCCCCTAATTTAACATCAACAATACTTTCATATCCCAGGAAGCGCAAAAAATCATGGGGGACAAACTTACCATAAGCAGAGGTAATTTTAGAAAGCCGTAGATGACTTTTAATTCGGGCTAACAATTCATGCTTAGAAAAAGGCTTAGTCAGATAATCATTTACTCCACAAGTAAACCCTTCTACCAAATCGGAAACTTGATTGTTGGCGGTTAACATGATCACCGGAAGTTCACTGGGCAAAAACTTCTGGCGAATTTTTTCGCAAACTTCATAGCCGGTCATGCGGGGCATCATCACATCCAGTAAGATCAAGTCAGGCTGGAAGCCAGTTGAGAGCATTTCTAAAGCTTCTAAACCATTAGTGGCTGTAGCGATCGCATAGTTTTCCATGGAAAGATAATTGCTAATAACCTGGCGGTTGACTGGTTCATCGTCCACAATCAAAATTTTGGTATATCCACTGTCTGCTGCTAAGGCTCCAGTAAAGTTCGGGGTTTCATTCGTCAAGTCCAGAAC
The DNA here is from genome assembly GCF_010692305.1 of Moorena sp. SIO4G3. Taxonomy (NCBI): domain Bacteria; kingdom Bacillati; phylum Cyanobacteriota; class Cyanophyceae; order Coleofasciculales; family Coleofasciculaceae; genus Moorena; species Moorena sp. SIO4G3. The sequence continues at coordinate 1,752 of NZ_JAAHIG010000176.1, forward strand.
TGGAGCGATGGATTCAATTGGCAACAGTGCTGAGGTCTGCTGAACCTGCCTCTGAGACACTGGCAAAGTAAATGTAAACTGGGAACCAGACTTATTTTGCGATCGCTTAGGGGATCCTCCCAGGCGACATTGTGCTTCTGGCAGGCGAAGCGATCGCACATGAATTTTGCCACCGTGTAACTCGACTAACTGTCTAGTAACCGCTAATCCCAAACCCCTCCCGCCGTATTCTTTAGTCCTGGAGCAATCTACTGATTCAAAGGAGTCAAAAATCCGATGTAATTTATCTGCTGGAATACCAATTCCTGTATCTGAGACAGTAATGACTAACATTGCTAACTCGTCATGGCTAACGGGTAACTGCTCAGCTGATACTTCAACCTTACCAGATTCAGTAAACTTAATAGCATTCTCAATTAAGTTATAAAGAATTTGTTGCAGCCGATTTTCGTCAGCATCGACCAAGGGCAGATCAGCAGGAATTGAGTTAATTAACTGCAAAGGTTTTTTGCCAATTAGAGAGTTGGAATGTCCAAGGACGAGATTGACTATTTCTCGCAGGCTGACTGGCTTAATTTCAAGTTCAAGATGTTTGTGTTTTAGCTTCGAAAAATCCAGGAGATCGTTGACTAAATTCCCTAGTCTTTTTCCACTAGATGCAATGATGGCAAGATTAGCGTTTGCTTTGGAGGGCAATTGTCCTGCAACACCATCGATCAGGGATTCAGCAATGCTGATCATGCCATTGAGGGGGGTGCGGAGTTCTTGGGAGGTATTCGCTAAAAATTCGTTTTTCAGTTGATCGAGGTGCTGCAATTCAGTATTCTTGGCTTCTAAGGTGGCAAACGACTCTTGCAATTGTTTTGCCATGTGATTAAATGCCTTAACCAAAACCCCAAGTTCATCGGAGCGCTCCTGGTTGACAATTTGGTCAAATTGTCCCTTCTCTAGAGCAATGGCTGCATCCTTCAGTTGGACGATAGGCCGGACAACCCAACGGGATGTAACGATTCCGACTTCTGTTGCCAGTAACAATGCTACTAGGCATAAGGCAATAGTAGTGCGGGTATGGGCGTGGATTTGTTCGATGAAATCCGCTTCTGGCACTACTACCACAATCAACCAATCCAAGCCAAACTCATCTTGAAACGGCTGTATTTGTACAAATTTTCGTTTACCGTCAACAGCAAATTCCCATTGCTGTAAACGTTGAATTGGTTGTTTTTGATTCAGCTTGGTTGATAAATATTGAGCCGTAGCTTTAGTGAAAGCATTACTACTATCCGTTGCTTTAAATCCTTCGGCTCCGTAGTCTTGGTGAGTAGTGCGAAAAGGCTTCTCACCGGTAGAGGTTGCCACGAGCATTCCCGAACGTTCAATGATAAAAACTTGTCCAGTTTTGCCAACGTTTAGACTGCGTAAAAATTTGCCGATTTGTGATAAGTTTATATTAGTTAGGAGTACCCCCTGCAATTGATCCTGTTTGTCGTAAAACGGCATTGATGCACCGAGATAGGCAGTTACACCAGCAGTATTGGGGTAAATTTCACTCCAAGTTGAGCGACCAGCTTTGACAGCAGTTCTATACCATGGTCGAGTGCGCGGATCAAATTTAATACTGTCTAGGATTTCCTGACGCTTATTGATGCAGTCACTCATGGGGATTTCCCCCAAGACCGCGCTACATCGCTCCCCAGATTCGTTAGTAGAATAGGAGTAAAAAATATGATTGCTAGCTTTGGTGGAGACTCTTAGTATCAGTGTACCATCATCTAATCGTTCTGCTCCTAGGTTGTCTTTATTCTCTAAGCCTAATCCAGTAAATGTCAGGGTATTAAAGATCTGAAGCTGCCGCCAAAAGTAACGCTCTAATTGAGGAATATCTTGCAAATTCAATTGACCTAGATTGATGGCAGTGGCATTAATCTGATTAACTAGATGAGGAATGGTTAGGTAAGCCTCCAAATTCTGCTCAACCCGAGCATTGACTTCTTCAAGCAGTTGAGTAGCAACATCATTAACCGCTCTCTTGCTGTTTCTATAGGACAGATATCCCACAAGTCCCACAGCTGCGAAGATTTGCAGGACAAATGGTATGACCAAGATCAGGCGAAGGGGAACTTTCCCAGAAACCTTGGAAACCCCTTGGGCTAAAGATTTGAATATCATTTGCTTGTGCCATCCTGCTTGACTGACAAATCCCATTTGAGTTACATTTACAGAGTTCCCAGAAATTTAGAAAAAGTAGCGTCAGCACCCTTGACTGAAGTAAGCAGGCTTAAAGTCCTTGATTTCCTGATGCCTGAATGCTTAGAAAGGACTTCATAAATCTTTATCTGGAATATCGTTTGTTTTGTTACCAAATTATCGTGAGCGGAGTATAATAGAGTTATTTGGCCATTAACTCTAACCTTAGTTTTGGTTTGGGAGCATCAAAATGCTTACTTTAAAAGTGTTCTCAGTGGCTACAGTTGCCGTCCTATTAAGCAGTTGCTTAATACCTGAAAAAGCCTTGGCTAGTCGTCTTGATTTCACCACTGAAGCGATTGGGAGCTCAAGTCCTTCAAGAATACTAAATGCCAGTATTGGTCAAACCCTACAAAACGGCGATTTTACGATAGAAAGGACTGGGGGTAACACCACCCTTGGTAATGGGATTGATGAAGATACCAGTTGGAGCTTTGATTTTTCTGACTTGGGAACATCAATAAATGAGTTATCGCAAGCGAAACTAATTTTAGACCTGACACCAAACAACTCCCTGATTACTACCGATGTATTTGGGATCATAGGATTGGATACTATTATTATTGATCTGATCCGCAATCTCCCAGTACGAACTAAGCAATCGGTGTCTTTAAATTTACTGGAGTTTTACGACTCAGGAGAAATCGTGAACGTCTTTAATGCCAATAGTGGCAAGATTCCAGTATTTTATGGAGATGATGCCATTGTTTCTCGTGCTGAGCTGTCATTGTCTACAGGTGAAAGAATTCCCGAACCTGCTTCTACCCTAGGGATTTTAGCTTTGGGGGCTTTAGGAATTAGTTCAGTATTAAAGCAGAAAGTCAAGCAGCAGAAACAAGCAAAGCAGTAATATCAATCAAGAATTATCACTAGTTAACCGGCAAAAATATATAGCAATTGTCTTTCCCATGAGGTACAAATAGATCCCCCTAAATCCCCCTTAAAAAGGGGGACTTTGAGCTTGAGAAGGGTACCTCATAAATGCAATAAACGCTATAACTAACACTATAACTAGTGTTTTGTTGACGGTTGATGATTGAATAGTTAACAGTGAACAGTTAACTTTCAATCGTCAACCATGGCCTTAAGGCCGTAGGCCACGCTGCGCGAACGGCCACGCTACGGGAACCACAAAAATTTCATCAACGTAGCAAAGCATTCCAAGTAGCAGGACCAACAATGCCATCAGGTTCTAGTTTGAACTTGCGCTGAGCGGCTTGAACTGCGGCTTTCGTAACCTCTCCAAATACCCCATCCACTGTGGCTTTTAAAAAACCAAGAGATTTCAGTCGCCTCTGCAATTGCTGGACTGCTGGACCACGCATACCTTGTCGGAGAATTGGTAAGGTTATAGCGCTAGGCTTACTTCTCTCGACAGTGACCGCATTGCCTGTTGTAGTAGTGCGATTACCAAAGCCAGTGCTGGTTGCTGGGGAAGAAGGGTTGGGACGAGTTGTGGTGGTTTGGGTAATAGCTTCTGTGATGGAAGGCCTCGGAAACGATGAAGCTGAGATGCCATCAGAGGTGGTCGGGGGTCTTATACTTGCTGAGGGTAAGGGATTGGAAGTAGAGGTTGAGGATGTTGGATTGGGTGGGATGCTTGGAAACAAAAAATTCCATTCAGCAGCTCCCATGATGCCATGGGGAGTTAAACCCGCTTCTTGTTGGAGCTTGGAGACAGCGATCGCAGTATTATCTCCATAAAACCCATTTACCTCTCCTGTGTAATACCCCAATAATTTAAGAACTGCTTGTAATTCAGATACTCTTTCCCCCTCACTACCAATGTCGAGAGTGGGTCGGTTGATTTTGACTTGGGTAATTGCTTGAGCCAGTTTTGGGACAACGCCATTGGCTTCAAGGGCAACTGATGGCAAATTCCCTAAGCTAAGGGCTACTGATCCAAAGATAGTTATACCGATAATGCTGTTAGTGGTGTCTATAGAATCCATATCTTTACACCAGGGTAATTCTTGTCACGACTTAATTTAACTTTATCGATTCAAGCGGATTTATAGACAACAATACATTGAGGTCTCCCCCAGTTAAAAGGTAAAACACGGGAGAGACCTCAAGTGTTTAGTTTGTTCTGTTAACCCAGGAAGTTTATTGCTTCAGCAGGTCCGACTAGAGAAATATAAGGTTCAATGAAATAACGATTAGCTGCTGCTTGAGCCATCTCTGGAGTAACCCTTGTCACATCTTGTTGAAACAGGGTATCAAACTCAACTCCTAGCCCGATCGTCTCATACCAGCCATAGACTTGAGCTAGCTGACCATTGGTTTGTTTACCTAGTGCATACTGACCAAGAAGCTTATTTTTGGCAACTTGCAATTCATCCTGACTCAGTTGTTGAGAACAAAGGCGTTCCACTTCGGTAACCAGACCAACCAGGGCAGTTTCTGTATTTTCCGGTGCTGTTCCCATGTAGGCTATAAACGTAGAAGCCGACTGGCGTGTCGGAAACAATGCTGAGACATCATAGGCTAAACCCCGCTTTTCTCTGAGTTCTACAAATAAGCGGCTAGAAAGACCATTCCCCAGGTAGGTATTGAGGAGTTTGAGGGTAGCAAAGTCAGCCTCTTGTACAGCTGAGGTCAGATAACCCAGCATCACTATCGACTGCTGCGTCTCTTGGGCAGTAGTCACTTGGCAGGGTTGGGCAATGGGGGAGGGTAAGGAGGGTTTGCTCAGGGGTGTATCGGGAACTTGCCAATCCCCAAACACTTGCTCCACCTGCTTAATCGCATCTTCTGAGTTAATACGACCTGCAATACTAATTATGAGGTTATCAGGGCGGAAATAAGTCTGATGATAGTGTTCTAAGTCAGCTCGATCCAGTGTAGATACGGTAGCTTCTTCTCCCAAGACCGAAAAGCCGTAGGGATGGTCTTGATACATTGCCTGTCGCAATTGCTTATAGGCAATGTTAAAGGGTTGCTCCTGTTGGGCACGAATAGTTTGAATGGTTAGGTACCTTTCTAGGTCTACTTCGGCATCTGGGAAACTAGGCGATCGCAACATCTGCCCTGCTAGCTGTAACATTTCAAACCAGTCAGCTGCAACGGTTTTCAGGGAGAGTAGAAAATAATCGTTAGCTGCATCAGCACCAAGTTGAGCCCCCATAGACTCCACTCGTTCGGCAATGTCTATGGAGGATAATTCTTTGGTTCCCTTGGTGATAACTGCTGAGAGCAGGTGAGATAGCCCAGCTTGGTTTGGTGGATCGCACTGACTACCTGCCCGAATAAATAGACGGCTGGCAATGATATCAGCAGCAGCATTTTCAACTACAATCACCACGATGCCATTATCTAGCACTGTGCGATGGATATTCTGTTGTTGCTTTAGTGTGATATTAGGCATGATGGTCTTAGGTATTAGGCTTGATAGTCTTAGGTATTAGGAAAATTTTAAATTCCAAATTTTAAATGCACGAATTCCCACTTTTACTACATGCCTTTGTGAGGAGTTACTACCTTTAATGAGTTACGATATAAGCTATCCTTTTGAGGATTGTGATAGCTCAGGTAATAGGTATAAATATACCGAATCCGCTAAGTTTATTACATCTAAATATCTCAGCTTTGGAATCTAAAAATGAGTTACGATCTAAGCTATACTGTTGAGAATTGTGATAGCATAGCGATGGGGAGAAAGATACCGCTGGGCTAATTGGATTACGTCATTAGCTGTTAGCTTTTGAATCTCAATCGGATAACTATAGGCTGCTTCTGCTGTAGCAATAATGTTGTAGTAACCATACAAACCAGCAAGTTGACCAGCAGATTCTGTGGAAAAAATATAGTCGTTATAGAGCTGACGTTGACAGCGTTTGATTTCTGTGGTTGACACTGGTGTCTGTTGCAATTGCCACAGGTGTTCCCTAATTATTGCTTCTACCTGTTCCAGGTACTCGGGTTCTAGGTAGGCGGTAATAGTAAACAAACTCGAATCACGCTGTAGAGAGAAGCTACTACCAATGTCTTGCACTAATTGTTTCTCTTCCCTTAATTCTCTTACCAAGCGAGAAGAGCGTCCATCAGCCAGGAGCACAGAGAGTAAATCCAAACCACAAGCATCCCCAAGCTGATCTATCCCTGGTCCGTGCCAAGCCATCAATAGACGTGAGTGCTCCAGACGAGGCAAGTTTAGTTCCTGACGCCTAATTCCGATAAATGGTGGTTCAGCTATCACCTCTGGTTTAGGACAATCAGTGGGGGAAGGAAAATCTTGAAATGACTGGTTAACTATAGTTAATGCTGATTCTTGGTCAATATCACCTACAATCACCACAGTCATATTTTGCGGCTGGTAATGGCATTGGTGGAAACAGCGCATTTGTTGGGGAGAGTGAGCCATCAAATCCGCTTCAGTACCCAGAATCGGTCTGCCATAGGGGTGACGTTGGTAAACGCTCTCAGAAAGAGCCTGAAATCCAACCCAATCAGGATTATCGTAGCTGCCACGAATTTCTTCTAACACCACACACCGTTCCCGGACAAATTCTTCTTCAGGAATAGCAGGATGCAAGAGTAATTCTGCCAAGGGAGGCAGGGTGTGTTTTAAGTACTCAGAAGCACTGGTTACGAAAAAATGAGCAAAGTCATGGCTAGTAGCAGCATTCGTTACACCACCGTGGCTTTCAATCACATAGTCAAACACACCAGGAGCAATGGTCTCGGTACCCTTAAAAATCATGTGTTCCAAGAAGTGAGCCATGCCATACAATTCTTCTGGTTCTGCGATCGCACCAGCACCAACCCACACATCCGCCACTACTACTGGTGTAGCGCTTAGGTATTGATGAATGACATTCAAGCCATTGGTCAGTTTGAAAACACTAGCAGGAAACTTTACTTGAGGTAGGGGCTCAGATAACAATGCTTCTAATCTCTATGTGTAACTTCGTGAACTACCCCAACCTACTTGGCCTATGGCCACGCTACGCGAACGTAGAGGTTGGGGCTTCCAGTTTCACGGAAGAATGCCTCAACTTAGACGGACGTCCTCGTCTTGGTCTTACTTCTTCTCCGCTGGCGTTGACCTCCCCCGTCCCAGAGGAGGATAGCATTCTGATTCCTTCTGCCCTAATGTTCTTAGCCGCATTACCGTCTCTGTCATGGTGAGTTCCACAACTTGGACAAGTCCAAACTCTTACGTTAAGTGGCAACTCCTTGATTTGGTAATGACAATTAGAACAGGTTTTAGAACTGGGGAACCACCGATTTATCTCGACCAAAACTTTCCCTTGTTTTTCGCATTTATAATACAGGAAGTTTACAAAGATTCCCCAACCCATATCAGAGATCGCTTTAGCTAGTTTGTGGTTACGAACCATGCCCTTGACATTTAGGTTTTCGACTACTACCACTTGGTTATTGCCAACTATCTTCCTAGAAAGTTTGTGTAGGTAGTCTTGGCGGACATTTCCAATGCGTTCGTATACCTTAGCTACAATTTTTATGGCTTTCTTTCGCCGATTACTACCCTTCTTCTTTCGGGCAGCAATACGTTGCTTTTTAGCTAGTTTCTTTTCGTACTTGGCTAGGTGTTTGGGATTCCCAAACTTAGAGGTCTTTTCGCCGTCATAGGTGATCGCAAGATCCTTGATACCCAAATCAATACCGATAACCTTTCCTTTTGTGGAAGGTTGCCTGTATTCTGATTCATACTCCATTAGCACGGAGGCGTAGTATTTCCCTGATGGAGTTCTACTGACGGTTACAGTCTTAATTTCTCCATCTAATGATCGGTGTATTATCGCCTTAACAAGTCCCAGTTTCCCGGGGAATTTAAGGGAATTACCTACGCGGCATACCCGCTGTGGATATTGAATTGATTGGCGATGATGATATGACTTGAACCTAGGATATTTGGCTCTCCCTTCAAAAAAGTTTTGATATGCACGGCTAAGATTCAGACTCACAGCTTGTAACACCTGAGAGTAACAATCTTTTAGCCATTCAGTTTCTTTATCTTTTTTGAGTTTTGGCAACATAGCATTGAGGGCAGCGCGAGACAATCCTTTGCCGGTTTCTTTATAGGTTTCTATACACTGATTCAGTGCATAGTTCCACCACCAGCGGGCACAACCAAAGTGCTGAGCAAGTATATGAACTTGTTCTTGAGTTGGATAAATCCTGACCTTGACTGCTTGATGTTTCATTGCTTTTACCTCATCTATCGACCTATGTACCATTATATATATTTTGTGGTACATTGTCAACCCATCGCTAAAGATTTTTGAGAGGGTCTATCCATCCCCATCCCTGGGACAGGTAGGGATGGATAGACCCCTCAAACTCCCCTATTTGTTAAAGATCATGTTTCCTACTTCACACTTCCCTAAACTAAGTCCCAGGACTGTGTACCTGAATCAGAGCCCCATCAGCGGTATAGATTTCCATAGGGATATCGGAATTATAGCTAATCCCTTTGAGGGCATCTTCTAAAGTCAATACATGATTGACGATGCCAGCGTGAGCCTCTACATCACCTCTGACTTGAGCCGTAATGGCTGTTTGTCTGACCTGATACATATAAGTAGGTGTTAATTCTACTTTAATCAGACTTTCATCAATGGTGTAATTACAAACTCGAGTTTCCCCAGTACAGATTTGTTCAAGATCACTACCAATTTGTTTTAACTTTACCTGCAACTGCAACTTGCTTTGAACTGCCTTAAGGGCGTTTTGATAAGGATCAATTAAAGACTGTGCATTTTTGTGGTAGTATGTAGAGTTAGGAACTTGCTTCACGTAAGTTAAAGCGTTGCGCCAATGAATCGCAGCCACCGACCATTGCTGCTTTCCCTGAGCTTTTTGAGCCAACTGAGCCAAACGTAGTCCCTGATTGTAGGCGTTGGTAGCAATTTTTTCCTGGGTTTTGCGATCGCGTGCCCTGGCCAGATTAGTTTTATAGAATTCCTCCAGTCGTTGCTTGTCCTCTTCAACCGTTGTTGCTTGAGGAATTTTGTTCAGACGGTCTAATGCAGTTTTCCAAGTACTATAAACTAGTTGCCATTCCTCTAAAGTCTGGGCTACACCCTGGCGAGCTTGGGCAATCTGAGCCGCTTTCTTAGCCGCTTTCATAATCTGACTCCCCTGTCTTTCTTTGACTAATCGCCGATTAACTTCGTCTAAATTGACCTTATATAGCTTAATTTTTTGTTGCGCTATAGCATTAAGGCTACTCTCCTTAGGCATTTGTTCAAGGCGGGCAATTGCCTCTCGCCACAGTTTTTGAATTGCTATCCACTTTGATGCCTTATGGGGAGGATTTTTCCCTTTATGACCTGCCCTAGCCGCCATTTGCATGGCTGTCACTAACTGATCGAGGTCTTTACCTCTAACTTGATAGGCATGAAGCAACTCTTGTGCTGTGTCATGCTTCATTGACCAAAACGGAATTGCTTTGAGTGCTTCAATCGCTGTCTTTAATTCCTTCTGAGCTTCGAGAATGTCCTTTCCCGATTTAGGTTTTTTGAGGGTGTCTGCTGATTTTTTACTCAATAGCTGAGCTTCATTGAGTGAACTACAAGACCCAAATACGCAGGGACGGGTAAAAACATAAAAGCCGCCGGTTAAAAATACTAGACCCAATCCCATGCCCACCACCACCAACAAAAGAAACGTACTTTGAGAATTTCCTTCATGGGGTTGTAGTGTTTCAGGGAATGGCTCATCGGTTTGAGCCTCGGGATCAGAAAGTGGTTCGTCCCAAGGGTGGGCTGCAACGTCAGAATCCATTGATTGATCGTTGCTTTGGTTAGACTCAGGGGTTAACTGGTTAGAATCCATTGCCTGTAGCAGGAGCAAAGCCAGAGATACCAAAAAGCGATGCAGCGCCGCCAAAGGGGGTTTCCCCCATGAGCGACTGCCGTGGTTTCCCCCATGAGCGACTGCATCAAGAAAAGGTACTTAATCTTAACCCAAAATAGCCTCCTATGCTTCCAGTGGTTAGGCAGGAATTGGTGAGATATCAAGGCAACAGTGAAGAATTATAGGGGTTAGGGAGGAATTATGAAGAATCAAAGAAGCAAGGAGTGACATCCTCCTACACCGTCATCTTTGATTCGGTCTCGACTTCCAAGCTTACGATTAGACATTCCTAGATCGGGACTTATATAGAACCATCAACGAACAGCTGCCCTGATCTGGCGGCGGCGGTGATCTGGAGTTATCAACTATTGACTTCTATCATATATTAATAACTTACTGATGGCGTTTAAAGCGATCGATACCTGCTTCCCTTCTACCTATCCTACCTAGGGACTACTGGGGGAAGAATTTTGCTGTTTTTAATAACTAATTTAAAGCCGCTTCAGGTGCTAGACGCTTTCACCGAAGTGTTTCTACGGCATTGACCAAGTGGCAAAAGATTTGAAACGTCGTGCTTAGGATTGTTCGCGAATCATGCATCTGTTAGAATATCAGGCTAAAGAATTATTCCGTGAGATTGGCATTCCGGTTTTGCCTGCTCAACGCATTGACCATCCTACCGACATCAAGGGATTACAGATTCCCTATCCGGTGGTGCTCAAATCTCAAGTATCTACTTGTGGAGATAACCCAGCTCGTCGGATCCGGTGTGTAGAGAATACCATCGATGCGATCGCAGCAGCTAGGGCAATTTTCAAACTCCCGATTCTGGGTAAGCATCCTCAAGTACTGCTAGCAGAATCCCGTTACAATGCTGAACAAGAATTTTATCTAGCCGTGTTCCTAGACTACAACTTGGCCCGTCCTGTGCTACTGGGTTCTTCCCAAGGGCGTATGGACACCAAAGCCTTGATCAGCGATATGCAAAAGGTTGTGGTCGAGCAAAACTTTTCACCCTTCTATGGGCGGCGTCTTGCCATCAAAATGGGACTTCATGGTAATCTGATTGAGTCAGTGAGTGGGATTATTAATAAAATGTACCAACTTTTTGTCCAAAAAGATTTGGACATAGTGGAAATTAATCCCCTCGGTGTTAGCCCGACTGGTGAACTCATGGCTCTTGATGGTAGGATTGCTATCAATGACAAGGCTCTGAGACGTCATCAGGATTTGATCAACTTGACATCGACCATGGCTGAGAGCGGGTCTTACCAAGACATGCCCACTAACTCAAGCCATAATTTCAACGGTCGTGATCTCAAAGGCAACATCGGGATTATATGCAACAGCATGTGTCTAGCTGCAACAACAGTTGATCTGGTATACCAAGCAAAGGGTAAACCAAGACAGTGTCATCTGGTTCCAACGATCAACTCTAACCAATACTGGCCAATAACTCCTGCTGGGATAGAGGAACTGCAAGAGGCTTTACGAAAACTAACCACATCTGAAGGGATTAAAGTGGTCTTAGTGAATATCTTGAGCAATAGGGCTACCAGCAATGCCGCAGCTGAGATGATTGCCAACTATCTACTGTCTCAAAGTTGGGAAACAGCTGTACTCAATTCAGAGAACCAGGAGCACAATTCCACCAGTCATCCCCTTAGCTCCCATCACCAAGACCTGTTATCTAAGGGCAAATCTCCTGGATCAGCCTCTGGGATTGAGAGACCTCACCTTGTGATCCGTTTAGTTGGGACAAATTTTCACTCGATTCAACAGCGTTTGGCTCAGCTCCCGGTACACTTTACAGACAACTTAGATGAGGCAGTCAAGCAAGCTGTATCTATTGCCAGGAAAGGCTCACGACGTCCTAACCTAGTCATCTAGCTGAGTGCGTCAGTGCTCAGTTACGATTCTTTGTCAGCCATGCAAAGCGCGAGTGGGGGAAACCCCCTGTTCCGAAGCTGCATCGCTTGTTCCTTATCCTTTTTGATTAGCCAGAGTCTTCTGGCAACTAAAAATGATCAATGATCATTGATCATTGACAAACTACAAAAGAATAAGGATCAATCACTAATGAACTTGAGTACCGATAGCAAAGTGTTAGTACAAGGCATTACACAACCTCTAGGTTTGTACTACGCTGCCCGGATGAAAGCCTATGGCACCAATGTCGTAGCTGGAGTTAGTACTGGTCAGGGAGGGCAAACCTTACATGGCATTCCTGTATTTGATTTAGTAGAGCAGGCTTGCCATCATGTCGGTGCTGTGGACACAACCATTATTTTTGACGAATCTTACCAGATAAAGGATGTTGCCTTGGAAGCGATAGATGCTGGGATCAGGCAAATTATTCTAGTTACTGGTAGTATTCCTCCGTTGGATATGGTAGAATTACTAGCTATTGCCCAAGCTACTAAAACGATTATTCTTGGTCCGAGCAGTTCTGGGATGATTGTTCCAGGAAAAGTTTTGCTAGGGACTCACGAGAGTGAATTTTACAGACCTGGCTCAGTGGGATTAATTACCCGTGGTAGTTATTTGATCTACGAAGTTGCTTTAGGCTTAACTCAAGCTAACCTAGGACAGTCAATCGCTATTAACCTTGGCAGTGAAGCAATTGTTGGTTCTTCATTTAGCCATTGGCTGGAGGTTTTGGAAAAAGATAAAGCTACAAACGTTATTGTCCTAGTTGATCAGACTGGCGGCGGCTACGAAGACGTGGCCGCTGCCGCGTATATAGCCCAGGAAATCCATAAACCAGTGATTTCCTACATTGCGGGACGCTATACACCAGAGACACAACTAATTTGTAACCCTAGTGCTAGGCTATCGACTCACCTACCAGAGGCTATGAGTAATATGACTAAAATGTCTACGGCACAGGAAAAAGTGGCAGTATTTAAGCAAGGGAGAATCCCAGTAGCTGAACGCCCTTCCCAAATTCCCATCTTGGTTCAAAAGGCTCTAGACCATTGACAGCAATTGATTCGTCACTCCATCACCCGTTGGTCGGATTTATAGCGCTACGCACAAGTAAGAAGTCAGAAGTCAGAAGTCAGAAGTAAGCTAGACTCACGTTTCGGAGTTTAGGAATGTCCTAATTTTAATGGGTAGTGCGAGTGCATCATAGTTTGCATACTACAAACTGAGATCGGGAATGTGGGTTATAACCTGTAACCTACAACCTACAACCTGTAACTAAAAACTTACAACTTGTAATATACAACCTATAACCTACAACCTGTAACCTTGTTGAGCCTAGTTTTTTGCAAAGTATCGTTAAGCGGGCTGGAATTTAGTTGAGATTGTTTACTAGAAAACAATCCTTTCGGAATAAATCGATAAAATAGAGGATGTAGGGTTTATGATAAGACCCAACTAATCGTCGTTTTCAACTGACCTAGTTTAAATTTCAATTAATTTATGGAACTTAGTGGCTCATCTGCCAACTCTTCTGACCCTCACCCATATAGATGGGCAGAAGTCTTGGGTACGGTAATTGCGCTGTTGACGTTAACATTACCTTTGTTGATCATCGCTTACTACTCTTCTTCAAATAACTACGTTAATGTTTTGCCACAAACCACCTACTCACCTACGAGATTAGAAGATTGACATACAAGTTTTTTAGATAACCAAAGAAGGAAAAGTATGTGGGTGCGCTGATTTAAAAACCTTCAATAGCTGAGGTTTAATAGAAAATCCCAGCGTCATGTCCCCTAGGGACTGGCGTAAGGGGGATTCTGTGAAATTTCAGCTTTATAGAAAGTTTGAGTTGAATGGTATACCACTTGCCTTGGCTCCTTGATGATAGTTAACAGCGGACAAGGAAAAGGAGAAAGGGGAATCAGAGGAGATTGATGTCGTCTCTTTCACCCAGGCTACCTCTTATCAAGCAAAGGGAAGGCAGACAAGGAAAAACCATCAACAATGAACAACAATGAACAATTACCAGTCTCCTTCGCTATAGGCTAGCTTAAGTAGATAGCCTTCACCCATAACCTTTCACCTTTCACTTTAACTAAATCTCTAGGTCAAAAAAGCTTTTAATTTAAAGAGAATGAAAAAAATCTAACTAGAAAATAAAAGAATTTGTAAAGTTGCGGAATTTCCCGGTTTCTGGATTGAAAATTATGTCAATGTGCGTAAAGATTAATTTCGCCTAACTCCATCTTTGGGCGTATTCCCAAAATGATTTTCATTGCAAAAGGATTCTGGCAACACTCAACCAATCTAGGTTTACTGACTTTGGTTTACCTTGGGCTGGCAAACTTAGTCCATGGATGGATTGCAGGTAATACATTAGTACCACCAGTTTGGTCTCCCGCAGGCATTACCCAAGCAACCATATTACTACTAAGGGAGCATCTTTGGTGGTTAACCGAACACCAAGGAGTTTTGCCATCGGTTTCTTGGGGAGAATTTTTCTGGACTGTGTCGCCTCAGAGGTTCTGGCCAGTTTCTGGGATAACTGCTTTAGGGTATATCTTGTCAGTATTCCTCTCGATAGGATTAGCACGGTTGTGGCAGCTTCGTCCTTCCCTAGAACGGCGACGAGATGTATTGGGGTTCCTAGGGGTGTCGATGCTTGCCACACTAATCGCTCCGACTGTCACTCTAACTAACTTACACCTGAGTGGTGAATTTGATGGTAGGAATTTCGGCGGGATGTGGTGGCAATGGTGGTTAGGGGACTTAATGGTGGTTTTAGTCGTAGTACCAGTGTTTTTAGTGTGGTGCTACCTAGTGAAGGAGTTGAAGGTTGGCAAGTTGTTCGCGTTTGGCCGAAGGCCACGCTTTCGCCGTAGGCGACGCTGTGCGAACGCGAACGCGCAGGGTCGGCCGAAGGCCACGCTTCGCGAACGGCTTTGCCGAAAGCGTGGCCAATTGGCCAAGGTTGAGAAAGTTGAAGAGTCAAGCCAAACTAACCTGCAACTGTCTAACCAACAACCGTCAACCCCTCAAGCAAGCATAAAGATAAAACAATTTATTTTGGCAGCTATCTGGCTGATTTCACTCTTGACAGTGAGTTGGGGAGTGTTTGGGTCGGACATTGCGCCAGAAATGGCAACCTATCCCCTTGCCTGGTTGACATTTCCCTGGCTGATTTGGGCTGCCCTCCAATTTGGTCAACGCCTCACCAGCCTAGGTTGCTTGATGGTATCGAGCATTGCCATTGTAGGAACCAGTTTGGGTACCGGACCGTTTGTTGCCAGCACCGGGGACTTGAGCGAAGCACTTCCCCTGCTACAGGTTTTTATGATACTGATGGCAACAATCGCTTTATTCTTGGCAGCGACTACATCAGAACTAAACGCGGCGGCAGATTTGTTGCGCTTAAGCGAAGCCAAATACCGCAGCATCTTCGAGAATGCTATGGAGGGCATTTGTCAGACCACACCTGACGGACACTATATCAGTGCTAACCCGGCACTAGCGAGAATATATGGCTATCAATCATCGGCAGAACTCGTAGCAAGTGTCACCGATATTGCCCACCAACTTTATGTTGATCCTCAACGACGGGCAGATTTGCTTCTACAGCTACAGGAAGATGGTGTTGTTTCAGGGTTTGAAGCACAGATTTATCACAAAGATGGTACTATAATCTGGATCTCCAAAAACGTGCGGGCTATCCATGATAGTAGTAACTTTCTACTCTACTACGAAGCTACAGTTGAGGATATCACAGAGCGTAAGCAAGCTCAAGAGGCACTTCGTCACCAGAATGAACGGCTGGAACATCAATTTCAAGAGCGAACAGCTACCCTGAGGCAGCTCAATCGACAATTAATCGCAGAGGTTCTTGAACACAAGCGCATTGAGGATGCCCTTAGGGAGAGTGAGGAACGGTTTGCTCTGGCTATTCAAGCCAACACCAAC
>NZ_JAAHIG010000177.1:0-17681 GCF_010692305.1 Moorena sp. SIO4G3
AGTTTCTTCCCAATCTGACCAGGGGACTTGCTCTATATAGTTTGGGCGCTGCTGTTCCATGTTTCTTACCTTAGCATATTCTCGCTGCCATTTTTGGCGAGGGCTCTTCTACCCCCTGAACGCTTACTAAAAAAGTAAGTACCAGTGAGTTATTGGATTGGATTCAAGCCCTAAAGCAAGATACTCTGGAAGAGGCATTACGAAAATTATCCCAAAAACCGCTTCCCTATTTAGAAGTATTGCTAAAGAGTTGGGAAGCACATATTAGTTATCTCAGGCTAAGTGAGGATACCGAATGAATGAGCCAGCACTGCTAGAGTTATTCAATCGTCTCCGAGAAGCAGGACTACCCTTAGGGTTAGAGGAATATCACCTGTTGCTCCAAGCAGTGGATGGTGGTTTCGGTAAGGATGACCGCAATGCCTTAGCTCAACTTTGTTCCACCCTTTGGGTTAAATCTGATCAGGAGCAACTTATCTTTCAAGAGTATTTTGACCAGTTAATTCCTGAAGATAATCGACAAGAGATTTTACCAAGTACTACGGAAACAAGTCGTTATCAAGAAAGGATTGTAGATAGCTCAGAAGCTGATGATGCCAATACCAAACAGCGTAAACCTGTTCGAGGGATTCGATACATTATTTCTGGAGTTATTTATGCCCTAGTAACAGCTATAGGTATTCGTTTACTATGGCAAAAACCAATGCCAGACAATCCTGGTACTTTAAGCTTTAAGACTAATCCCTTCTCTAACTCCCTTGGCATTATACAAGAGAATGACAAAAATCCCAAAATTAGAATTGTTCGTACTGGTGGAAGTGGAGGCAATGTCAGTGCATCAATTATTATTGATGAAACAGATGATTATTATCTAGGACAATCATTTGATAGGAAAGACTGGATAGATGAAACAGACGATGCCTGGATAAAATCAATAGCCTTGAATGACTTTAAAAAAGCTTCTATCACTGTAACATTTCCTGATGGTGAATCTGGAGTAAAGGAAGTATATATTCCTATCTTAGATGACACAATATTCGAGGGTGATGAAAAAATTACTCTGCGATTAACTAACCCTCAAGGACAAGTCAAAATAAGTACCAAATACACGGTTATTTTGACTATTACTGATCCCGAAGATGATTTTTTAAAAAATCTATTCAAAAAGAATAAAACCAAAGTCAATATTACTAATAATTCCAAAGTTAATAATAATCCAGAACCTCCACAGTTCCTTATTGTTTTTGTGTCGATTATTATAATTACAGGCTTGCTGACTATACTGATGATTGTTGTGAAAATGATAAGTCTGCGAGAAATAATTAGACCTTCTGATTCGGAAGATACTGAGGATCCCACCAATCTACCGATAGCTAAGCTCTCCCCTGAAGTTATTCAAAGCCTATTTGACGAAATACAAGTTGCCAAAGCAATCAAACAGCCTGACAGTCAGTTGGGAGAGACTTTCCTGATTATAAATAACGATCTTCCCGTTACCTATCGGCAAATGAAGCAGGGGTGGCGCTATCTGCGACATTTAATGGGAGAGGGGGTAGCAACGGAACTAGACCTGGAAGCAACCATAGATCAAATTGGACAACAGGGTTTTCTAATCAATCCGGTACTAAAGCCTCGTCGTATTAATAAGATAGAACTTTTATTGCTGATCGATCAAGATGGCTCGATGGTGCCTTTTCATCACCTTTCACAAGCACTGGTGGATACAGCCTCAAGAGGTGGACGTTTTAATCAAGTCAGGGTGTATTATTTCCATAACTGTCCCAGTGACTATCTTTACCACGATCCATACCACCTAGAAGCCGTACCCATTGAAGATTGTCTGTCACAACTGCTAAAAACACGAGTAGTTTGCTTAATCTTTAGTGATGCCGGGGCTGCTCGTGGACAGTATAGTTCTAGGCGTCGTCGTCGCACCAAATTTTTTCTGAAGGATTTAAAACACTATGTACCTCCCATTGCTTGGCTTAATCCTTTTCCCCGTCACCGTTGGGAATCCACCACTGCTGAAGAAATTGCCAAGCTAGTTCCTATGTTTGAAGTTAATCGTCAGGGACTTTATCAAGCCATCGAGACATTGCGTGGACGGAATCAAAAATTAGGAAAATCAATCAAAATCAATCTGTTATAGAGTTTCCTAATCTAGGAAAATTAGGGGGGATTCAAAGCTGGTGCTTTACGGGGCGGACTATCCCAACTTTGACGGTGCGTTACGGGACGGGCTATCCCAACACTGGCTACGAGGCAGAAAATGAGGGCTCGCCCGTCCCTAACGCACCCTACTGGAGTGACCATGTTAAAATAGTGTAATAGAGCCAGGGAGCGGTGAGAACCATGGGTAGAGGAAGACGGGACAAGATTGCACTGAGTACAGAGCAAAGGCAAAGACTCGAAGCAATTAGCCGGAATGGACACGCACCAGCCAAAAAAATCCTTCATGCACAAATCTTGTTGATGTCCGATCAAGGAGAGCTGGCAAGGAGAACATGGACAGATAACGAAATCGCTCAAGCTCTGAATCTGCATCGCAACACAGTGGGTCGAATCCGTCAGCGATTTCTAGAGAAAGGGGAAGCGCCAGCATTGGAAAGAAAAGCGAGAAGAAAGCCCCCGGTAGACCCAATCGTGGATGGAGAGACCGAAGCTCAAATTATTGCTCTGTGCTGCTCACAACCACCAGCAGGAAGAGGGAACTGGAGCATTCGCTTGTTAACCAATGAACTGAAAAAACGCAGAATTGTCACGCAAATCGGCAGAGAAACCGTGAGAAAAACACTCAAAAAAACCAATTGCGCCCTTGGAAAACCGAGAGATTCTGCATCCGATTGCGGGACTTGCCCAGATTCGTCGCCGAGATGGAAGTGGTTCTAGACGAGTACACCCGTCCAGCCAATCCAGAGATGCCGTTAATTTGTATGGATGAAGCGAGTAAAGAACTGCATGGGCATCTATATGAACCCATTCCGATGCAGCCGGGGCTTGATGTGAAGGAAGACTATCACTACACCCGCGAAGGAGTCCAAGCCCTGTTTATGTTCTTTGACCCCAATCGAGGTTGGCGACGGGTGAGTTGTCGAGAAAGCGCGCACCTGTGAAGACTGGGCCGATGAAATTAAGCATCTATTGGATGTTGACTATCCAGATGCCCCCAAAATTCGCTTACTCTCAGATAATCTCAACACCCACACCATCACCTCTTTGTACAAAACTTTTCCCGCCCCCGAAGCTCACCGTTTAGCACGGCGGTTAGAGATGATTCACACCCCACGTAATGGCAGTTGGCTCAATGTGGCGGAAACAGAGTTGTGTGTTCTGTCCAAACAATGTCTTGACCGTCGCCTGGCTACAGCCGAAGAACTTCATTTGGAGATAGAGGCTTGGCAGCAGGAGCGGAACAATGCCTGTGCCAAAGTAGTGTGGCAATTTACCACAGAAGATGCACGAGTCAAACTCAAACACCAAAACCGCTGTTTTTGAGACTGATCAAGATTTTTCTGTATAATGCACTTTTTAAGAGTGGTCACTCCACTACGAGGCTTGCCCCTCTTGCCTCTTGCCTCTTGCCTTTTGCCTTTTGCCTTTTCCTGCAATACGTATGTTCACAACCCAGATAAAAACACTATATGATCCAGGCTAGTGTATCCACAGAAATTATCCACAGAATTCAATCCTTTAGGGATAAATTTGGTGATGCACATCTGTATTTCGCATATCATGCCGCATTTCCCATTGCTCTGATGCCTGATTTGCTCTATTGTCTGTGGGCTAACTTTCAGCAAGATATACGAAACGAAAATTTAAGGATTCCCTGGATAGCAGTGGCAGATTTACTACTATCCCCTCTGTGTCATGAAGTGGGATGTGAATTATACGAGATGGAGCCGGAGACACGAAATGTGTTGCTAGAGAAACTAAACAAAAATCCTCGATTTAACAGAAATAATCATCAGCGCATTAAAACCCTAGCTCATTTTCTGCTGGCTTATATACAACCACAACTCAATAGTCCCAAGAATTCTGTTCGGACTATTGCTCAAGCTCAACGGTGGACTGCCCTAGCATATATCTACCCCGAAGTAGCAGCTCGTGACTTGGCTTTACAACTCACCCAATTAAGTCTAGATCAAAAAACAGAGTGGGTGCGGATGTCTAAGCTAGCGGAAACACTGGCTACTCCCCTCAGGGAAGGACAGTTCGAGCATTTATTGATCTACCTTGAAGGGATGCGGGATTTGGCTCGTGGCAATGAACAAGGAGCAGCGTCTAAGTTTGACCAGTTGCCAACCCACCATAATCGCCTAGTCGTAGCAGGAGTTACTTTACCTATTCCAGAATTTGAGGAGTCAGTTTGGACTATAAATACTGTTAAAGTCCCTTCTCCTTCTTTACATCCATTGGAGTTTGAAAGGGCTGAACTGATTAAACGACCTAGATTTATGGGATTGGGTTCAAAATGGGTGATCAATCGTGGCCGGGGTCAGGCAGAGGTTTTTTATGAACAACTGGGAGAGAATACTGTATTGGAAATGGTGCAGATCCCAGGAGGGGAATTTCAAATGGGCTCACCAGAAAAAGAGGGGGACTATCGAGAAAAACCTCAACATCTAGTTAACGTTGCTTCCTTCTTATTAAGTAGGTTTCCTGTGACTCAAGCCCAGTGGGAAGCTATTGCTAGGACAGATAAAGTTAGGATTGATTTACCACCTGCTCCCTCACGCTTCCAAGGTAAAAACCTGCCAGTAGAAGGGGTTACCTGGTTCGAGGCAATTGAGTTTTGTGAGCGCTTGCAACTAAAAACAGATAGACCCTATCGCTTACCCAGTGAAGCAGAATGGGAATATGCCTGTCGTGCTGGCACAGCTACTCGTTTTCACTTTGGTGAAACCATTTCTCCCAAAGTAGCAACTTATAACGGTACTCAAACAACTGCAGTTGGCTCTCATCAAGCAGCCAATGCTTTTGGACTAGAAGACCTCCATGGTAATGTCTGGGAGTGGTGTGCCGACCACTGGTATGATAACTACATTGATGCACCGGTAGACGGAACTGCTAGGACAACTAACTCTAGAGCGTCACATCGAGTAATACGGGGTGGGTCTTGGCTTGACACTCCAAACCTGTGTCGTTCTGGGTATCGCAATGCTCTTCCCCCTGGCAATAAAGTTATCACCATTGGTTTACGAATCGCTTTGTCCATAGAAGCATTTAATTTAGATTAAATCGTACATAGTTTAACCTTGTTTAGTTTATAAATAACCTTTTGTGGAGCAATTAATATGACGTGAGTTCGATGGAATCGCGATCGCCGACTGAGCAGGAATGCCGACCTTCATCCTGGATGGCTATGCCCAACAAAATCGGGACTGATAAACTTTGACTTGGATGAGGGAAGTTCCGTTGGAAGGGTTGTTAATACAGAGCAGCAGGTAAGGCAGGTAAACCTTTTGGTTCTAGATCAAGAGCTGGCTTTCAAGGTAAATACGTATAGGCAATTAATCCACCAAAAAGATTGACGAAAAAGTTCCAAATGCTTCGATGTCGGATGTCGAGAATGGTCACTATGGCAGATGTTTTTGAGTTGATCGTTAACGGTTTCAATTAAAGAACGTTTGCGAAGTAATATTTTATCAATAAATTTAACTAAATTTTGTTTCATATTCTTTTTGTAACGAGTTATCAGTTGTAGACATTTATTATAGAATTTTTCAGCGATGCAGCGCGGTCTTGGGGGTTTCCCCCATGAGCGACTGCATCAAGACAAAGAGTGCTTGAGAAATCTAGCTTCGGTCACCAAACAATTTGCCTAAAATATCCTGGGTCAGCTCAGGAATAGGTTTGCGATCATCAGTATTATCTGAAGTTAACTTAAAAGCTAATAATTATCCGCGTTCGCGTAGCGTGGCCAAAGGCCAATCATTGATAATTAAATGAAGTTTAAATCCATAATGCCATACCACAGAATTTTTTTCCCATCCGACTAACCCTTCAAAAACTCGATGTGACCTACTGCGACAGGGATGACAGACTTCTATAGGAGTCGAATCAATGAAGCTAATGCCAGTCATTTTTCCTTTTCGAGTATGTAAAAAAAAACATAACAGAATCATTGACCAGGGCATGATTTCTACAAAACGAGTATAATTCACTAGCTGAGGAAAAGCCGATTTACAATGAGGCAAAACTTGTAAGGTATAAAAATATTTAAATGTTCGATATCCTGACCCGTAAAAACCTATAAATATCGTCATAAATTCACTAAAAATCAGCCGATAACTACATATTTTTTCAACACAAGCTGTTAATTGTGGTGTAGAATAACAGTAGTTTTAAAATTTTTGATAAAAATCGTCTACATCACAAAAAACTTTGGTAATATCAAGGTGAAATTTTATATCCATAGCAACAGACTTATATAACTGCTACAAGTAGTATAAGTCTGTTGCTTTCTCTTAAATTCACCAATTTTTCGACCATCACTGCCAGTATAAATACTTAGTCGTTCTGAACCTGAGTCAGTTATTGTTCCTCCTGACAGGGCTATTTTCACATTCTGCCTCCGTTCGCTTAGCGGCTCAATGCTCGCGCATCGCTCTTCACTTCGTCGAACTCACGTTAATATGAGTATTTTATCTGAACTTCAAAGCCGAGAACTCGGATTAATAGAATTACTTTTAATGGGGTTTGATATTTATCTGAAAAACATCAAATCTATCCTAGTGCTGTTTTGTCTAATATTTTTATTACAGATAATAATTTTAGTTTTAATTATAATATTAATATTTAGTCAGTTGCTTTTCTTTGAAGATATAGGATTTATTTTGGGGTTTATTTACTTGATTGCTATCTTGTTTACTCCCTTAAGGGCTATCTTTTTATTGATTACTTTCATGAGCATTATCCCAATGCTTGGCTTTGAAAATATAGAATTTATTTTTGGTTTTTTTGCCTTAACTTCTCTACTTGTATTGATTGATTTAATGAACACAACCCCCATATATAACATAGCCATATCGGTTATTACAGATAATTATGTTCACGGAATAAATATCAGTTATCAGAGCGTATTAAAAAAAATTTTTTCGAGTTTAAATTCTATATTATGTCTAGGTTTTATATATCAGGTTAACTTTTTACTCCGAGCCATGATGCTTTTGGTAATACCAGGAATCATTTATAGGATCAATAATCTATACTATGGGTCTGCTTTTATTCTCCGAGACCAAAGAGGAAAAGCCGCTTTTACTTACAGTCGCTCTATCGTTAAAGGTAATTGTTATAAAGTATTTGTTTTTAGTTTTTTATTTTCGTTTATATCGATTTTTTTATTATTTTTTATCTCTGGTGCATTAGGATTACTATTTAGTATAGTAATTATATTTTTTAACACTTTTGGGGCTTTTTTAGTTTCAGGAGCTTTATCCTTAGTTTCAGTAATTTTATCTTTATTTTTATACTTTTCTTCCCAAATGGTGGTTATTATTGGTAGTATACTTTTGTTTTTGAACTTAGAGTATCAAAAAAAAGTTGAGAGCTAATGAACTCGTAATCTTATATAATTCAACCAATTTGTTTTTCAATTTCCTCAATATTTGATTCAATTTTATGAAGTTTACCTTGTTCTTCTTCTATCTCCATATCTAACTGAAATTCAGTACTAGGGTCATTGGCAATAGCACGTTCGTTACGCAATCTACGGAGTTTCTCTCTCACTCTATCATAAGGCTGTTGTAAATCTTCCAATTCTTTCTCAAGGCGACGACGCTTTCGAGGTGTTAACCGTTGATAATTAGTCGAAATTTCCTCCAATTGCCCTAATTCAGACCAAAATTGATTCAAAACCTGAGTAGGAACTAAAAATCCGGCTTTAACATTCTCTCTACGCTTCTCTGCTGCTACTGCCATCCCCACCACTCCTGCTAACTGATCATCCCACACAGGAGCACCGCTAAATCCCCGCTCAACTTGATACCCAGGCACTTTAATATCTTCTATCTGTAGCCAGCCTTTGGCATTTTTGTCTCGCAATACTCCTGATCCCCATACCCCATCATCATCCCCTTTGGGAAAACCAAAAACTCTAATCAAATGGTTCCACAAATTCTCGGCTGTCACTAACTGCACTGGTTGAGCGGAGTCAGGTAATTTACTATTGAGCCTTAAGCCAGCAATATCTTCAATTACTTCAGTATCGGAAACAGGTTTCCAAAACACCACACTAGCGGTTAGTTTCTGACCGGGAGCAATCAAAGGAAAATCTAAGTGAATTGCTTCAGTAGGAGCCTCTTCAGTAGTTTGTAAAATTCCCAAGGCTTCAGTAATCACATGAGCACAGGTTAGCAAATAGCCGTTAGAGACTAAAAACCCTGCTCCCACAACTGCGCCATTGCTATGATAGATTCTAACAATAGAAGTTTTAAACCCTTCAAAGGAATTAGTGTTATGGTTCGCCATTGACTTACAGTGGTTTGTAATTTCGGTGAGGTACTTTTGTTCTGGGTTTTAGGGAGTAGGGAGCAGGGAGCAGGGAGTAGGTAAGAGGCAAGAGGCAAGAGGAACCCACCCCTAACCCCTCCCAGGAGGGGAAGGCAAGAGGCAATAGGCAATAGGCAATAGGGAAAAAATCAAAAATCCTGTATACCTCATGGTTATCAAAAACTCTGTATTGAGATTTACGGCGGTTTGCATAACTATCAGGTAAACAGGATTGTTTTCCCTCTTAGAGGTTGTCTGAGAAGTCTCATTTGCTTCTAAAAGTCCCCTAAATCCCCCAATTTTGGGGGACTTTTAGAAGCAAATTGACTCTTGTTCCCCCCAAAGTTGGGGGGCTAGGGGGGCAAAATTCAGTATCAAAAAACTTGGGAGATATCCTCTTACCTCTTTTCCCCTCCTGGCAGGGGTTAGGGGTGGGTTTCTGCTCCCTGCTCCCTGCTCCGAAGTCCCTAAAAACCCAAAACTTTGTACCTAATTGAATGGCAAACCGCTGTATCTTATTTAGATTTATCTTGGGACCATTTCAGAGTAATTTCGTAGCTAACCTCACCACCAACAGAGGTAAAGATTGCCCCAGCATCAGCCGTGAGCTTCAACCCAATTTTCACCTCTACTTGATCAGCAGGAGTATCGAGGTCACGCAATTTGGAAATAATCGTAGATGCCACCGGTTTAACCTTTTCCAATGCTTCTTCAAAGGACTGTTGAGCTTTGAGCACATACTTCCCGGAGGGTAAAGCTACCCGTTCAATGGCGTTGCTTTCTGGTTCTTCTACCTCCACCAGGAACGTAGTGCCATCGGACAAGGAAAATTCAGCCAGCTGTTTTTCTTTCATGAAGCTATAAATAACTATAAATAACTATAAATAACTATAAATAACTCTACCCGTAAGTGCATGATGAAGGCACCCTACTAGTTATAACGTTTAGAGTCGAGTTTCGCGGAAATCATGCCAATACATCTACCAGCTGATATCCCCCCAGACCAATCACCCAATTATCCCTTACTTCCCTTAATCGACCACTCCATTCACCCCTGACAAACAAGCGTCACCAGTCAAGTCAACCGGTAAAATCAAAGTTTTATTGCGCAGAAGAATTTTTGAAACCAAAATGCTTGATAATGAACCTCACGAATTTAACAGACTTAACTCAAGTTCACATCTACTTCCGGATTCACTATGACCTTACCCAACTTGATTGACAAGTCAATAGCTTCTGACCAACTCCAATTAACCCATCGGCCTCGACGTCTGCGCCGTACAGCAGCCTTTCGTCGGATGGTTCAAGAGACTCAACTGACGGTTAATGACCTGATTTATCCAGTATTTGTGATGGAAGGTCAAGGTCTCAAACCAGAAGTTAAGTCCATGCCAGGGTGTTACCGCTATTCTCTGGACTTATTGCTCAAAGAAGTAACCGAGGCATTTGAGCTGGGGATTAATGCGATCGCACTTTTCCCTCTGATTCCCCAAGACTTGAAAGATGCTACCGGTACTGAAAGCTACAACCCTGATGGATTAATCCAACGCACCATCAGAGCAATTAAGCAAGAAGTGCCAGAGCTGATGGTGATTACCGATGTTGCCCTTGATCCCTTTTCCAGTGATGGTCATGATGGCATTGTCACCGAAGATGGCACTATCCTAAATGACGCCACCGTGGAAGTTTTGGTAAAAATGGCCCTATCTCAAGCTGCAGCAGGGGCAGATATGGTTGCGCCTTCCGACATGATGGATGGACGGGTTGGCGCAATTCGTAAAGCTCTAGATGGTGAAGGCTACACTGATGTCGGAATTCTGGCCTATTCCGCTAAATACGCCTCTGCTTATTATGGTCCATTCCGGGATGCCCTAGATTCAGCTCCTAAATTTGGTGACAAGAAGACTTACCAAATGGATCCCGCTAACGCCCTTGAAGCCCTCAAAGAAATCGACTTAGATATCTCAGAAGGGGCAGATATGGTGATGGTTAAGCCAGCTTTAGCCTATATGGATGTTATCCACCGGGTTAGACAGCATACTAATTTACCCGTTGCTGCATACAACGTTAGTGGTGAGTACGCCATGATTAAAGCAGCCGGTCAGAATGGTTGGATTGATGAGAAAAAAGTCATGATGGAAACCCTGACTAGCATGAAGCGGGCTGGTGCTGACTTAATTTTGACCTATTTTGCCAAAGAAGTAGCTACAATCCTGCAGTAAGGCATTGAACCGTAGTTAGCGCTCAGCGGTCAGTTATCAGCCGTCAGCCTTTGGCCTTTAGCTCATTCTTGATAGCACCTCAAGTAGCCTGGTCTTTGGTTGATAGCTGATAGCTGTTCCCATGGCGTGCGTGGCACAGGCTTCTAGCCTGTGATAAGTGCGCATTAGCTGATAACTGATAGCTGATAACTGATAGCTGATAACTGATAGCTGATAAATCAAGAAGATATCATTAGGATTGATATTGATAAATTCTCGGCTGTAGGCTGTAGTCTGTAGACTATAGGGAACAACACAAGCAAGCCTATAGTTGATAGTCTAGAGTCGAGAAAGGAAAAGTCGCTAGGTTACACATAATATGGTGGTGAAGCAAAATGAGCTAGAGCAATGCTATAGAGTTCTTGAACTGGAGCCTGGAGCATCACCGGAAGAAGTGAACCAGGCTTACAAGGATTTAGCATTTATTTGGCATCCCGATCGTGTTCCTGAGGATAATCCTCGCCTCAAGCAAAAAGCTGAAGAAAAACTTAAGTTACTCAATCAGGCACGAGAAAAATTGCGATCGCATCATAAATCACCCACTGCTTCACAAAAACAAGCTAGGGGCAGAACACAGTATCGGAATTATCGTAATTCGAATCCAAGACCAAAACCACCACCATCAGCCCAGCCAAACCCACCAAACTATTACAAATACAAACAACCAGAACGATCTAGAGCCCAACCATCGACGACCGCTCAACCTCGGACTCCCAAGACCCCTGCTAACGCTAGAGCCCAACCATACACTCCCGCGCAGCCTCGGACTCCCAAGACCCCTGCTGAATCAAGAGCCCAACCATACACTCCCGCCCAACCTCGGACTCCCAAGACCCCTGCTGAATCAAGAGCCCAACCATACACTCCCGCCCAACCTCAGAATCCCAAGCCCCCTGCTGAATCAAAAGCCCAACCATCCACTCCCGCCCAAACTCGGACTACTCAAGCCCAAGCTCGGACTGCCCAGCCCCCCGGTAACTCTAGAACCCAGCCATCCACTCCCGCTCAAACTCGGGCTCCCAAAGCCCCTCCTGACTTGAGTGGTGCTGATTTTAGGGGAGCAGACCTCAAAGAACGAGACTTCTCAAATCGGAATCTCCAATCCGCTAACTTAAGTCAGGCTAACCTAAAAGACTGCTTTCTCCATCGGGTCAATCTTGCCGAGGCTAACCTCGAAGGTGCTAATCTCTTTAGAGCCAATTTATTTCAAGCTAACCTCAGTAAGGCTAACTTACGAGAGGCTAATCTGATTGGAGCTGATTTGAGTGGAGCTGATTTGAGTGGAGCTGACATGA
Organism: Moorena sp. SIO4G3; assembly: GCF_010692305.1. NCBI lineage: Bacteria > Bacillati > Cyanobacteriota > Cyanophyceae > Coleofasciculales > Coleofasciculaceae > Moorena > Moorena sp. SIO4G3. The sequence continues at coordinate 12,047 of NZ_JAAHIG010000177.1, forward strand.
GTGGAGCTAAAGTGGGTTCTAATGGTAAGCTCTTGGTTAAACTGACAGGGGCAAACCTAACCGGGGCAGTTTTGCCCGATGGCAGTATCCACGACTAATATCACCAAATTTGAATTAAATTTCAACTATTGATCATCTTCATCATCCAAATCTGGAAAGGGGAGAACAGGCAGTCTCTGCCCTCGAAACACTTCCTCACTACTAATACCTGTGGTTTCTAACCATGAACCCATAGCTTTTATTGAGAGTATACCTAAGAGCATTGGAGCAGTCCCTAGACTTACGAAGAATTTTGTGGGCATTTCTAAATTAAACAGGTCAGCAGACCGAATTTCTGGTATTTCTGGTTGAGAAGAAGACATATCGGTTATTTTTAGTACAAATGAACTAAACAAAGGCGAAAATTTAACATAAGTTCCCTTGAGCAGAAGTTAGGCAGCAATGGGCTGCTACCGAAGTAGTATTGACTCGAGAACCGATTGCCATTTAGTGCTGTCAGTCAGGATTTCAACCTCTATTGTTAGCTAAATGAATTTGATTTGCCCAACAAATCAGTAATCCAGGACTTACGCAAGTGCCCCCTAAATCCCTCCCTTGGGGGGCAGGGGAGCAAAAACAACTAAACTCCGTAAGTCCTATAGTTTTAACAAAATTGTGCTTTAATCGAGGCGAGCATCTAAGATATGAAGAAATCATTCGTCCGTTACCAGTCCAGTTAATCAATTTGTGATGTTGGATGTCGATCAGCGTCTCCCAAAAGCTCCTCCGTCCTCCCTTAGCAAGTGGGCTTATTGTGCCATTAGGCAACCTGGGTTATCCATACGAATCCGTTTGCGAGGGAACAATTTGCACATTCTGTGTGAACACCCTCAGGGAGTAGAAGCCAATAAGGTAGTCAACCGCCTTATCAAAGCCCTGAAACTGCAACAGGGAGAAGCTCAGTTTCCCCTAGACTTAGCAAACCCGATCTATCAAATAATTGTTTATGGACGTCGAGTGGGGCAGAAGCGTCCAGACTGGATTAAGCAAATTGCTATCAAACTACCGACCGATGATACTACTCATGCTTCTAACCAATCTTCCCAGACGTCTTTCGACCCCATAACCACTGATGCGGACCTAACTGTCTCAAACGAAAGTCTTGCCCGTTCTGGTTCTCCAGATGCGATCGCTCGTTATCTCAGTGAATCCCTCAGTTACTTAGGTGTCAGTGTTAAAGTCCGGATCCAACACCAAGATTCCAAAGCTAGAAGATTTTCCGGGGCAAGTTCTAATGTTAAACAAACTAACCGTCACCCTTCACCCCCTAACCGACGGCTCTGGATAATTTGTAATTCTCATTACAGCCCCGATCCCTCCTTACTATCTGAGCCCATCATCGACCGGTTACATTCCTTGCAACTCCAAGGGTTTCGAGATGCCGTCATTTGCTTTCAGGTAAGTGGGGAAGCCACTCCTGATTGGAAGCAGCGAGTGGATTTGACCCCTCCAGAACAAGTCCTCAAGGAATGGGCTCGTTGGGGAGATGTAGAAGCAATCCAGCGGTTATTAAATCAGGGGTTGGCAGCGGTGGGAATAACCGTTCGAGCCATTCTGAAAGAAAGCACCCTACATGTATTTTGTAGCGTCATTCACCGCCGGAAAACGATTGCCCCAGAAAAAGAAACTGTAGTCAGTGCTATTGCCTCAGTACTGGATTTAATCGCTCCTCAAGGAATCCAGGGTGCAACTATTTATGGTGTAGACTCAACTCAGTTCCCTAGTGAAAGATTACTGTCTCAGCAAGCTGACTCTCTCCAACCCCCCTTTGGAAACAATGGTCAACGGGGAAACAATTCCTTACTGCCAGAAACCGAATCCCCAGCCTGGATTCACTGGCTCAACTTACCAGCAGCAGACCACCAGAGTTTAGGAGAATCCACCTATTCCTTAGCCCAAACAGGGCATCACAATGCCTTGACCTTTTTGTTGGAACGCTTACTCAATCCCGACATTGACCAACGATTGGTAACAGGTGGAATAAGGGTGAAAATTCGCCGTAAACAAGACTTGTTGCACATCATGAGCGAGGCAACGGTCTGTCCTCGAAAATCTCAGGTCACTCGAAAAATTACCCGCTTCCTAGAGCAGCTGGCTATGTCCGAAATTACTGGGTTACGGCTCTATGGACGTCGGGCTGGTGCTACCTCCCCCTCCTGGAACTATGGGGTGGATTTTGTTCATCGACAGCGTCTAGTCCCAGAAGCTACCCCAGAGTTTGCTGCCTCCGATGCCTACCTGAGTGATTTGGTAACTCCCACTGGGGAACCAGTACTGCGTCCTGATCTAACCCACGACGATCTCAAGCAGGGTTTAAAAGGGGCAGTTGATGGTCTAGTTTACATACTCCAGCGTTTGCTATGCTACTCTCAGCTATTTGTACCCACTGTAGAAAACCAAGACATGGCAGCCTTCTCAAACAAGAGACAGGCAAAGGGGAAATTATCTATCCAAGGCGTAGCAGTAGCCATGGTATGGGGCGTAGCAGGATTACTAGTAACACTGATCACAGATTGGCGTTTTAGTGAGCTCCTACAGTCTCAAGCCTCACCGTCAGCAGAAGTAAAGGCAGTGACTAACTCATCACCCAAACCCATTGCTTTGCCCCAACTATCTTTGCAAAAAGGGGCGGGTCTCGGGACTGAAAACTTCAACACCTCTGGGTTTACTGCTCCTGGGGATACCATGGTGATTATCAATGAAAACGGTAATGCTACCATGGCAGCCATGCTGGCCGCAGCGCGATCGCCCAATCCTTCATTCAATAACCAGATGTTAGATGAAAAGCTAGCTCTGTACCAACAACGCCTGCTTCAAAGTGGTATCCCTGATGTACTGATTATGGGGAGTTCCAGAGCCATGCGGGGAATCGATCCCATTGCCCTGCAAGATGCCTTGGAAGAACAGGGCTATCCTGACATTGACGTGTTTAACTTTGGGGTTAATGGTGCCACAGCTCAGGTAGTAGACTTCATGGTTCGGCGCGTCTTAACTCCCGAGCAACTGCCTAAATTGATTATTTGGGCTGATGGGGTCAGAGCCTTTAACAATGGTCGAGTGGATGCTACCTACAACTCGATTATCACATCACCAGGTTACCAAGCTCTAATGGCAGGAGTTTTTCCGAACCGCACTAAACAACCACCATTACCGACAGATGCCACAGACCAACCTCTAGAGGTTTTGAAGGATAGTTATAAGTATATCAGTGACTGGCTAAATCAGTCAATAGCCAAAATTTCGTTAACTTATCCTCACCGAAGCCAGCTCAAATCTCTGTTACGGGAAAAGTTGGTTGACCTAGAAAAGTTCCTCCTACCAGACACAACTGAGACTGCAAAAAAAACTCAACATACATTATCCCTAACGTGGAAAATTGACTTTGATGGCTTCCTTCCCCTGTCAACTCGTTTTCACACCGCTACCTACTACCAGAAACATCCTAAAGTTCCCGGTATTTATGATGGTGATTACCGGTATTTTCAGCTAGGAGGTCAGCAAGACAAAGCCCTAAGAAATTTGATGGAATTTGCCCAGAAGCATGACCTTAGTATCGTTATGGTCAACCTACCCCTGACTAAAGAATATTTAGATCCAGTTCGGACAAAATATGAAAAACAATTTCAGCGATACATGTACAATTTTGATTTAGAAGGGGGATTAATTTTCCGAGATTTCAATAAGATGTTGCTAACTAAACATGACTACTTTTCTGACCCCAGCCATCTCAACCGGTATGGTGCTTACCAAGTTTCTAACCAGTTGGCTAAAGATCCAATCATGCCTTGGTCATTAGTCATTAGTGATTAATGATTAGTGATTAATCATTAATCAGTTTTAAATTGACGAACGCCCAATAAGTATATAGCGGTTTGCCACCTTCCTTAATTACAATTATCTTGGTGCGCGTTCACCCTTGTCGGGTTTCCCGACCGGGGTCGCACCCCAACCACAAGTAGTCAGTCGTCAGTCGTCAAGATTTGTAATTATACGCAACCATTCTCTTGGTGCGCGTTCACCCTTGTCGGGTTTCCCGACCGGGGTCGCACCGCTACGCAAACCGCTATAAGTATTCAAACCGAAACGATATTAACCCTTCAGCCTACCCTACCGTAACGCTATCAGGCGAACATCCTTCATCCTTTATCTTTATGTCATTTATTTCGATTACCTACAGCTGTTTCTTGTTAGTAGTTTTGGGAATCTACTGGTTGGTGCAACGTTCTACAGCTGCCACAGGTTCTCCCAAACTAAAACTTTTGGTTTTATTAATTAGCAGTCTAATATTTTATGCTTCACTACAAATCCAGTACATTCCCCTGTTGGTATTGATTACCCTAATTAATTTTTACTTTGGACAAGCACTAGGGACAAATACAGTTGCTGGTTCCCATGCTACTAATTATCATCTCTCCAATGAAGAATGGCTATTAGCTGATAGTTTTTGGAATAACCGACGATTAAGACTACTGTGGCTAGGTATTTTTCTAAATGTTATCTTTTTGCTGGGCTTCAAGTATATTCCTTTTCTATTGTCAAACTTAGCAGTAATTCCCAACTTTACCATTGCCCAAGATGGTGCTAATTGGATTAGGGATAACTTAATTGTCCCTCTAGGAATATCGTTTTTTATATTTGAGGGTATTGCTTATATCATTGATGTCTATCGTGGGGCTCCTGCCACTCGTAATCTACTCCAATTTGCTGCTTATAAGTTATTTTTTCCTAAACTGATTTCTGGTCCAATTACTCGTTATCATCCGTTTGCCCTTGAACTTAAAACCTTACAATTTCCAAGTCTTGACCGAGGAACAGAAGGACTTTGGTTGATTACATCTGGTGCGATTAAAAAAGCACTGTTAGCGGACCACATTGGGATTTTTGTTGATTTATGTTTTGGCAATATAGAACGGGCTGGTAGTGGAGATTTATGGTTAGCTATCTTTGCCTACGGTTTACAACTCTATTTCGATTTCAGCGGCTATGTAGACATTGCCCGTGGTAGTGCAGTGTTACTGGGCATTAATCTTCCAGAAAACTTTGATTTTCCCTATTTCAGTATCAGCATTGCGGATTTCTGGCGTCGCTGGCACATCACTCTAGGGGATTGGATCCGTAACTATCTCTACTTTCCCTTGGGCGGTTCCCGTCAAGGGGTTGCTCGTACCTGCCTTAACCTATTCATTGTAATGGTCATTATTGGTATCTGGCATGGAGCAGCTTGGGGATTTGTAGCCTGGGGTGGCTTGCATGGTCTAGCCTTAGTCCTTCATCGCTTGACCGAAGCTTTCTGTGAAAATAGAGATGGGATAAAACGTTGGTGGCAAAGTTGGTCAGGGGTCTTGGTCAGCTGGTTTTTGACCCAATTTATGGTGTTTACTGCCTGGATTTTTTTCCGCATTCCCAATCTCAAACAAGCCAGTTTAGTCATCCAGAATCTCTGGGGTCACCCAGCTGACATCCAATTTGGTCAAAAAGTCTACTTAACCGCTATTGGTATGGAACGCTTCTGGGTGGTTCTGCTGTTAGTTAGCTTAGCAGCCTCGATGGCTGGGGTTTACAGTATCCGAAGGGGTCTGAAATTACAACTCAACTG
>NZ_JAAHIG010000178.1:0-8729 GCF_010692305.1 Moorena sp. SIO4G3
CGATGTAGAGGAACAAGACCGCTATAGTCGCTGGTTAGCCTATGTATGGATAGATGGTGTGTTGGTCAATGAGCAGTTGGTAGCTAAGGGCTGTGCCTTAGCGTCACCCCTAGCCCCCAATAACAAATATGATCAGAAAATGGCTCGTGCTCAAGAATACGCCAGAATTATGGGCTATGGGATTTGGAACCCAGATCAGCCTTTGCGCTTGACACCAGCAGAATTTCGCCGTCAAAATCCTTAGTGGTTATTAGTTATTAGTCATCAGCTATCAGCCATCAGTTTATGCGCTACGCGCACGCGTGCGCGTTCAGCTATCAGCTATCAGCTATCAGTTATCAGCTATCAGCTATCAGCTTTCGGCCTGTGGCCAAGCTACTTGAGGTGCTTATGGGTCAAGTCCCAGCGTCGTTCGCACAGCGTGGCCTTTGGCCAAAGCCTGTGCCACGCTAGTTGAAGTACTTTTGAATAAAATAAGCTGACAGCTGACCGCTGACCGCTGACCGCTGACCGCTGACCGCTGACCGCTGACTGCTGACCGCTGACTGCTGACCGCTGACCGCTGACTGCTTACAATTCATAAACTACAGGTTATCTGCTCAATGACAGAACATACCTCCGAACAACTACAAACTTTCCTTGATATTGCCGCTAAAGCTGCCACTGCTGCTGGTGATGTTTTGAAAACTTACTGGGGCAATCTCAAAACTGTAGAAGAGAAAGGACGTCCTGGAGATTTAGTCACTGCAGCTGATAAAGAAGCAGAAGCAGTAATCTTAGATATACTCAAAAATGATGTACCAGACCATTCGATTCTCGCAGAAGAATCCGGTCAACTGGGAGACAATCAAAGTGAATACCTATGGGCGATTGACCCCCTCGATGGTACTACTAATTATGCCCATCAATACCCCATTGCTGCTACCTCTGTGGGGTTGTTGATTGACGGCAAGCCTCAGGTGGGAGCAGTATATAATCCCTTTCGGGATGAGTTATTGTGTGCAGCTGTGGGCTTAGGCGCAACCTGCAATAGTCAGCCAATCAAGGTTTCCCAAGTATCTGACCTGGGTAAAAGCTTGTTAGTGACTGGATTTGCCTATGACCGGCGGCAGACTTCCGATAACAACTATGCCGAGTTCTGTTACCTGACTCATCTGACTCAAGGCGTTCGTCGTAGTGGTTCTGCATCCATCGATTTGTGTGATGTTGCTACTGGACGATTGGATGGCTATTGGGAACGAGGGCTTTCTCCTTGGGATATAGCTGCTGGCATCGTTATCCTAGAAGAAGCTGGTGGTAAAGTTACCGCTTATGATGGCAGTCCTATTGATATTAATTCTGGGCGGATTCTGGCAACTAATGCCAAGATTCACGACAGTCTCAGTGCTGCCTTGTTAGAGACACCACCTTTATCGTCTTGGCCTTTATCTTTTTCGAAAGAATAATAATTAATAATTGTCATTAATTATAATTGTAGATGTAAAGTCGATTAACTGGCGTCCATGAGTGACGCATTTTTTATAGCTAATATCTACAATGTCTACAATCTATACAGAAACTGTTGCTCAATTTTTCCATGCTATTTCTCAACAAGAGGATTTAAAACAGCAGCTAATAGCTACTAGAAATCCAGAAGAGGTAGTTAAGGTAGCACAGGATTACGATTTTAAGTTTACCGTAGCTGACTGGCAACAGTTTATCCAGGGGCATCACTCTAGTCAGCCTACCAGTGATACTTTTAAAAATGAAATAATAGGATTAGATGTTACAGAGGAACAGTTAGATGCTTGGTGGAAATTTGCTTGGGAAACAGGAGATATCAATCTGATCGGGTGGGTTTATGACAAGAGAGATGCTATCAATTGGGTGCAATTGCTAGATGAGTTTAAAGTGATTAAAAAAGACGATTAATTGTCAGCTTAAGCGCTAAGCGCACGCTACGCGAACAGCGGTCAGCGGTCAGCGGTCAGCGGTCAGGCGTTGGCCTTTGCCTGTTACCGTAGCGTGGGCGTAGCCCATAAACTGATAGCTGATAGCTGATAGCTGATAGCTGATAGCTGATAGCTGATAGCTCAAGATTCAATCACCCCATTAATCAGTAAAGCTGCCTTAGTTTTGTCTAAAATAACTTTTTCATAGGTTTTGATTGAGTCCTTATTAATGGGTGTAGCCATGAACCGATAGTGACTGGAGGTTGTTAGTTCATCAATCTTCAGGTTAGTCGCCATCGGGTCTTCTATCTGATACTCTTTCTCGAAGTAAAGTAAGCTAATTGTGGTCAGGTGTATTCGATCAGCAATAGCAGCAGCAAGCAAGCGATAAAAACGAGCTGCAAAACGAGGGTCTTGCTCTAGTTTATGGGTTAATTTAGCTCGATCAATTGACCACACAATGGAGTCTTCTAAAGCTTTAACTGTAGCGGAAGGGGGATGATCTTTCACAAAAGACATTTCTCCGACTACTTCACCGTTGGATAATCGAGCAATTTCCCGACTTTTCCAAGCTTCAACGGAAACGGTTAAGATGCCATCTAGGACAATGTAGAGGGCATTGATCGATTGTCCTTCATGAATCAAGACATGACCAGCTGGAATTTCTTTACTCTCCCCTGTGGCAATCATCCAATCTCGGTCACGGTCATTCAATTCATTCCAAGCCAGAAGCACTTCCGTGATACTAGGTTCCCATATCCCTCCTCGCTTGATCAGGTTATCCTTGGTCTGTTCAACCAGACCGGGATTTTTGCCAAACCGAGTTCCTTTGACTTGGGCATTACTGAGATTAGCATGGCTTAAGTTTGCTGAAATCAAGCTAGCCCCACTCAAGTCAGCACCACTCAAGTCAGCGCCACTCAAGTCAGTGCCACTGAGTTTAGCATCCCTTAAATCAGTATCACTTAAGTCAGCATGGCTGAGATTAAGACGACTGAGATTAACACCCCTAAGGTTAGCACCTGCAAAGTCACTAGTAATATCTAAACCAGCAACTTCTGCTAATTTCTTGAAATTCTTGGTCTTGGCTGCTCGAAAACCTTGGAGTGTCTTGATAATTTCCTGGCTTAATTCTTGATTAAACATCCTGCAATACCAACCGACTTACATAAGGTTTTAATTGGCGCTTGAGTAAAAATAAGACAATCTTTCGATCTAGGACTGCCCGTTCTTCTCGACTAATTTCTTGAAACCAGATTCCCTCCGCTTCATAAAGATGGACATTTTTCGGCAAAACTGTGAAAATCGCTTCGATATAACAGGGTTGATTGATATCTTGTTTGGTAATGCTGCCTAACCATATACTGCTGAGGGTTCCAGTTAATAATGGCTCACCACTTTTGGCCGCAAAAACCCAGGCTGGACTGGTTTCTCCACCTTTGGATGTGATCTGGTAATCCATGATGGTGAATTCATCAGTTTTTTCGTGATTGATATTTTTCCTGAGATTTAATTCTGTGCCTATGTTGAACTCAAATTGATTGGAAGTAGGGTCTAAACCCATGGACATCTTCTTGTCATGGTGAATTTGACTACCTTGCTTTGACCGTCGCTTTTTCTCTATGGAAACTTTAAAATCATCGTTGAAACCACGGTTAGAATAGGGAAGTTTGCCATTGGTTAAGTTCAGCCTTAGCTCTCCACCGGTTAGCCCAAGTTTGATGCTACCACCGGGTAGTTCTAAAAATTGATCATGAAAGTTTATCGTTAAAAGTAGGTCAATTTTATCTGGCTGAACGATAGTCCCCTCTAATTTCATGAACAGGCAATCTTCGTATTTATTCTCAATTTCAATAGTTTCAAGTTCTTTTGGCAAATCCTGCGTTATTACCATGCCCTCTGAAATTGGAATTATGAAGTTACTTTGATTAAAACCTAACATAATAATTTATATCTTTTTAATCTATGTTGATCAGAAATTAAGATTTACGAAAGCTATAATAATCCTGGATTTATTCCGAGAAATTACTTATAGCGGTGTTCAATTGGGAATCGGGAATCGGGAATCGGGAATCGGGAATCGGGAATCGGGAATCGGGAATCGGGAATCGGGAATCGGGAACAGTTGACCCGGTGGGTGGAATGGGCATCTTGCCCGTTATCAATATCTGGTCGAGCGGGCAGGATGCCCACTCTACTGCTATTCATTACTTGATTCAGCAACGCCAAAAGCCAAGCTAGCTAGCCACAGTTAATCCTGGTGGGCAAGGTGATTGGTCAACCCAAGCGCTCCAACCAATTTATTTCCCCTTGCCCACCCTACAAAACTGTGGTGCGTTACGGGACGGACTGTCCCAATACTGGCTACTGATAAAACCAGGGTGAGTCCGTCCCTAACACACCCTACCCAACTAAAAATTCATTATTCATTCTAAATTCTTCATTCTAAATTCTTCATTAGTCTATTGCCTTTTGACTTGTTCAGCGAAGCTTCCTGATTTCCTCTACAGGTATGCCAGTAGTTTGGCTAATGGTTTCATCATCCAAAAGAGGCAGAAGTTGGCGTGCAATTGCTTGGGCTTTTTCTTTCTCCCCTTCTTCTTTACCTTGTTTCATTCCTTCTTCTTTACCTTGTTTCATTCCTTCTTCTCTCCCTTGTTTCATTCCTTTTTCTCTCCCTTGTTTTTCAGCAAATAGAATCAGCCCTTGTTGGTCATGAATAAACATTTCTCGTTTTCCTAGTTCCTCCAACTCCTTCCTGGTTAAATTCGCCTGAGACGCAATCCCAAATGCCTGTTGAAACTCTGGTAGTTGTGCCATTTTATCTGGGACTGTATCTAAGGAAGGGGCATTTTTTAAAAAATACATCCACAACTCATCCAAATCTTCTAACTGCTCCAACTGCTTCTCAAACTTCGGTAACTCTACAAAAAATAATTGTAAGTAATTTTCTACGTAGCTGATGTTGGTACTTTTTTCTCGGAACTCAAAATGATTAATTACCTGATTATTCTCAGGAAACATAATAAAATCGGTAATGGTCAGAGCAATCACTGGTTTGAGATAACGGTAGCCTTCCCCTTTACCTAATTGTAGTGAGTAAGCTTTAGCTGCGTTATACAAAACTCGACGAGCAAAAGACTCTACCTGCAAAACCTGCATTTCAATAATCACTAGAGAACCATCCCTCAGCTTAGCTTTCACATCGAGGAAAGAGTCTTTGAGGATTGGCAGAGGAGAAGACTGATAAGGATCAATAATTTCTAAATCTTGGATGAGAGGTTGATTGTGATAGACAAGAGCATTGAGGAAGCTAATCAGAATCGGCTTACTTTCCTGGGAGGCAAAGATTTTTTTAAAGGCAAAGTCGGTTTTGGGGCTGATGAATTTCATGGCTGAGATTGGGCTGAGGGTTGGTTTACTCAAAAAAGTAGTAGACTACAACTATGATACAGCGGTTTGCAATTGCTGTTAGGTACAAATTGCTGGATTTTAGGGAGCAGGGAGCAGGGAGCAGGGAAGAGAGAAGAGGTAAGAGAGAAGAGGTAAGAGGGAAAAAAATCCTGTTGAGCTTACAGTCCCCATCTCCCCACCCTTCCCACACTTACTTTCTTTTTTACAACTATTATATCGACCCTACTACTCCTCTTCTTCCCTGATCCAACGCCAAATCAACAAGCAAAGATTCAACACTATGATTAGGTTTTCATCAAGGAACAAAGCTAGTAACTCCACAACGAACTCTATTAATAGCCAACGTTTTCGGTTGCGATTAGTCTTCTTGGTCATGGCCATGATTGTCAATATAAATGGTTATGACTTCTAGCCTATTGACTAAAAAAATAGGTGTATAGGAGTTTGATATAAAAATTTTGGACGGTATTGACTGGAAATTATGACTAAATAAAACTAGGCATTTTAATCAAATCAAATAGAAATTAATCAACTAAAATAGTCTAAAATAAAAACAAATAAAAGTTGGTGATTAGCTAACACAATTTCCAATCTACATGGCAGAATTTAAGTAAGCAAAAATTTAGCAAGTGGTTCGTTACGGGATGGACTTTCCCAACAATAGCTACCGATTAAATCAGAGTGAGCCTTTTGGTGGTGCGTTACGGGACGGACTTTGCCAACACTGACTACCAATAAAATCAAGGGGAGTCCGTCTTATCACGCACCCTACGCAACTGTGCTTCCCTTGCTGATTTGGTCCTAGACCTAACCCAAAGTGGGATCGAAATTCACTGTATGCGGGATCTGACTCGTGGTGGTTTGGCCAGTGCTTTAAACGAAATTGCCCTTGGGGCTAATCTTGGCATCCATATTGATGAAAGTCTGATTCCAGTCAAGGAAGATTTACAAGGAGCCTGTGAAATTCTGGGGTTCGATCCGCTTTATGTGGCCAATGAAGGTCGATTTGTGGTTATTTTACCGGAGCAAGAGTCACAAAAGGGTTTGGAGATTATGCGATCGCACTCCTTGGGAAAAGATGCTGGTTTAATTGGCAAGGTAACAGACGAGAATTCCAGTCTAGTCACTATGCAGAGTAAAATTGGTGCAACCAGGGTCGTGGATCTGTTAAGCGGTCAACAATTACCACGTATCTGCTAATAGGTCAGGTTGTGGGATATGAAAACTGGGCAATTCCAGGACTTCAAGGGGTATCAAGATGGGTAGGAGTTTATAAAGATTCAATCTCTTCCCGAGAAAGTTGGGTGATGTTCATAATAGTCTCCACATCTAAACCTTGTTCCCGGCAGGAACGTGCTATCGCTATTTTTTCTTCTTTTTTTCCTTGTTGGATACCTTGTTGAAGACCTTGTTCGATCCCCTCTTGTTTTCCTTGTTGGATACCTTTTTCCATACCTCGAATTTCTGCCTGTTCCACTTGCCATCTCGTCTCAAACTCTTGGGTACTGAGTATACTGGCTTCGTCACGCTTATTTTTTAGGTAACGCTCGTAAGCTGCTCTTTCTTGTTCTGATAAATTAGTGACTCGCAGCGCCTCCTTCGCTTCTTCTATTCCTTTGGCCGAAAATTCCGTTTTGATATCGCTGTTTTTGAGAAAATAAATCCATTCATCTAAGCTAGTTTTCGCTAATTCCTTAAAATTATTTACTTTCAGCAGGTAGTATTCTGGGAAGATATCTGCTACTTTGTTGATGTGAAATTTGAACTCCTGAGTTTTGGTCGGTTGCAGGATATCCCCAAGATTAGCCCCAACAAACTCTCCGCGATAGGAATAAATATAGTCATCCCCCATCCCCAAGTTAAAGTAGACTATATTAATTGAATATACTTTCTTAATTTCACCATACTCTTGACCTTTTCCTAAGTATTCGGTGACTAACTTAGACGCACCGTAGAGCATACGGTGGAAATAATCGTGTTGAGGGTTGTTTTGTACTTCAATCAGGACGAGCTCGCCATCAGTGGTTTCAGCGAGAATATCAACTCGGTTGGTTTTATCATCGAGTGTCTCTTGATTAGCTTCGCTTTCGAGAAGGGTTTTGATGGTAATATCGAAATGCAATAACTCGCTTAAAAACCCTTCCAAAACACCAAAGTTAGCTTTATTACGCAGCAGTTTTTTGATTGCCCAATCAAAGCGAATATGTGTGTCTGCCATGGTCTTGTGCTGGTGCTACTGTTCTCGATTATATCTAAATTTTACGCTGAGGATGCCCTGTGGCCACAGAACGGTGAATAGGGAAATCTTGAACGTCCTTGACCAAAATCTGGCCAGGGGAACCCTATTAAGGAAGAAAGAGTGAATGGTGAATGGTGAATGGTGAATGGTGAATGCAGAATAGTGAATGGTGAATGCAAAATGTATAATTACAAATTCTAAATTCTAAATTCTAAATTCTAAATTCTAAATTGATTCAATCTCTTCCCGAGAAAGTTGGGTGATTTTCATAATAGTCTCCACATCTAAACCTTGTTCCCTACAGGAACGGGCGATCGCTATTTTTTCTTCTTTTTTTCCTTGTTGAATACCTTCTTGTTTCCCTTGTTGGATACCTTTTTTCATACCTCGAATTTCTGCCTGTTCCACTTGCCATCTCGTCTCAAACTCTTGGGTACTGAGTATACTGGCTTCGTCACGCTTATTTTTTAGGTAACGCTCGTAAGCTGCTCTTTCTTGTTCTGATAAATTAGTGACTCGCAGCGCCTCCTTCGCTTCTTCTATTCCTTTGGCCGAAAATTCCGTTTTGATATCGCTGTTTTTGAGAAAATAAATCCATTCATCTAAGCTAGTTTTCGCTAATTCCTTAAAATTATTTACTTTCAGCAGGTAGTATTCTGGGAAGATATCTGCTACTTTGTTGATGTGAAATTTGAACTCCTGAGTTTTGGTCGGTTGCAGGATATCCCCAAGATTAGCCCCAACAAACTCTCCGCGATAGGAATAAATATAGTCATCCCCCATCCCCAAGTTAAAGTAGACTATATTAATTGAATATACTTTCTTAATTTCACCATACTCTTGACCTTTTCCTAAGTATTCGGTGACTAACTTAGACGCACCGTAGAGCATACGGTGGAAATAATCGTGTTGAGGGTTGTTTTGTACTTCAATCAGGACGAGCTCGCCATCAGTGGTTTCAGCGAGAATATCAACTCGGTTGGTTTTATCATCGAGTGTCTCTTGATTAGCTTCGCTTTCGAGAAGGGTTTTGATGGTAATATCGAAATGCAATAACTCGCTTAAAAACCCTTCCAAAACACCAAAGTTAGCTTTATTACGCAGCAGTTTTTTGATTGCCCAATCAAAGCGAATATGTGTGTCTG
>NZ_JAAHIG010000178.1:8829-17665 GCF_010692305.1 Moorena sp. SIO4G3
TCGAGAAGGGTTTTGATGGTAATATCGAAATGCAATAACTCGCTTAAAAACCCTTCCAAAACACCAAAGTTAGCTTTATTACGCAGCAGTTTTTTGATTGCCCAATCAAAGCGAATATGTGTGTCTGGCATTGTCTTGTGCTGGTGCTACTGTTCTCGATTATCTCGATTATAGGTAAATTTTACGCTGAGGATGCCCTGTGCCAAGAGAATGAGGAACCGAGAGAGGGGGAGAAAGGGAGATATCGAAAGTCTAGGAACGATTTCATCAGCTTTTCGAGTATCCAAATCAAAATTTGGACTAAAAATATGACTCATGACAATGTCAATTACTTAACCACATTCAGTTGATTCTATTATTTCTATACCAGTACCCACTCAGGTGAGGACAACTCTTACTTCTAATACCTTGTTAGAGTCAACTTCTGCCTTCTGCCCTCAGCATAGCTGCCTTGCCCGTAGCGCTATATCACTCAGGTTTTTTGTGCCAGGGCAAACCAGCGCCGGATTAACTCTACCTGGAAGCGATAACCTTCATCCTCTTTCTCTATTAGCTCACGCCTCAAGAGCAAGTTGAGAGTGCTGTCCAGTTCATTGGGAAACTTACAGGATAAGGCTTCTCGACTTACTATCGACCCTTCCCCCTCTGCCGCAAGGAAACATAGCACTTCTAGCCCAGCAGCGTCTATTTGGTTTGTTTCGATATCAGCAAAGAAAAATCTACCACGTTCTAAAGCTTCTGGTATTGCGGCTTCAACGTCCGATAGCTTAGCCAGCCTGCGAACCGTAGGTGTTTGCTCATTCTTAAGTGCAACAATCTCAGCGCAGAGGAGTTGCACTAGAAAGGGATGACATCGGGTAAGTTCTAGCACGCGCTGAAGGGCTTCTGGCTCATAGCGTAGAGCAAAATCCTTGACAGGTTGCTCAATCAACTGGCGTGCTTCGGCTTCTTTCAGGTAACTAATATGTATCACCTGGACATTGATCAGATAGCTAGCCCAGGGCTGAAATTCCTCTAGAGTATGGGAGCCAGCCAGTAAAACCTTGAAGCGGGGACGGTGCTGGATCAAGTTCCGTAGCATACCTAAAACGTCCTCCTCGTCAAAACGTCCTTTGGCTATAGCCCTGTCTAGAGCTTCAAACTCATCCAGAGCAAGTAAGACCGTATTTTTTTCAAGTGCTAGCTCGACATCATCCAGCCATTCATCAAAGCGAGTGAAGGGATCTGCCTTTAGTGCATCCCGAGTCAAAGGCAGCAGAGTTATGCCTCGTTGCTTGTTAGCTAAGTCCACCATTTTTCTGGCAATGTTGTAGAGAAGACCAGCATGGTCAGTTGCCCGTGTAGCTGGTCCTTGTAAGTCCACAAATAGAGGGACAATTGTATTGGGGAGCAGGCGTCCCAGGTTGTAGAGTAGGGAAGTTTTCCCCATGCGCCGCTGACCGTAGAGGAGCAAGGGTGGTCTGCGCTGGTCTAGCAGCAATTGCTCGATTTGAGCAGTAACGTCAGTCCGCCCAATGAAGATTGCCTGCTGTTCTGTCAGAGGAACTCCAATAATGTAGGGAGAGTCAATGTCTTGATGCAGTTCAGCTGTTTTTGCCAGTTCGCGCACATGATTGGTTAAGATTTCACGCCAACTTTTGACTATAGGGCGGAAACGCTTGGCATACCTGTCACTGCTGCGGTTCAACTCTAGTGATAACCCATTTAGGCGGTCTGCAATACCCATAAGGGCTAGACGCTGGTTATAGGAACTTTCCTGATTCAGAGCAGCATTTACATCCTGACTGATCCGACTTAAGCTGTGCAGCAGGGGACTGGCTGGAACGTCCAATTCGTCAGTTATTAGGCTACGATGAGCATTTCTAATCGATTGAATATCCTTACAGTTTTCTAACTGTTGGGCATCCTGTTCGAGTTGCTTTACTTGATGCCTTGGTAAAGCCAACTGTCTGATCCACACAAAGAAACCTATTAGCTGTTTTTGAAGTTGGCGAAGTCCCACATAGTGGACATTTCCTTCTTTAGCTAAGGTAGGCCAGGCTTTAATTAGCTGGGTAGTAGGAATCATTATACCCAAATTGTAATCTGCTTGGATTGCCACAAGCATTCCAATCACCCCTTTCAATTTCTCATCCCAAATCGGTGCGCCAATACAGCCTTTCCACCCTTCTTCTACTTTATTTGTTATTTCTATTTGTACGTCACCTAAGACCAGCGACCCCCTCAAAACTCCGAAAATCCACATGCCTTTAAAGATTCTTCTAAACATACCGACTTCATAGTTATTGAAACCCAACAACTGCATCACCACAAACCCAAAAGTCCTGAAGGGATGCCCCCAGACATCCTCTGCCACAACTAGTCTTGCAGGTCGAGCCTGGTTTGGAAGAGGACTTTTTAATTCCAGCACTGCAATATCATAAATATCATCAATATCATCAATATCTTCTTCACCTTTTTTGTTGTTGTAAGAGGATGGATACTTAGAGGGTCGCCAGAAAACTACCCGAGCTATGATCCTCTTTTTTGGTCTTAGTAGGGGAAAATCGATGTAGATTGGCTGCTCAGGCAAATTTTCTACATTAATTATTTCTGGGACTATACCTAGAGCACTCATAATCACATTGAAAGTGGTGAATACATACCTCTTAGACACTAAAAAACCAAGACCGACAATTTTACCACCAGTATCATAAATTCGCACAATAGAGGTCTCTAGTGTTGTTTTCATTCAATTACTTTCGCTTTCAGTTTGAATTTTTATTCTTGAGCCAGTTGCACTCCAATCAGCAGTAATCTGGAGTGCTGTATAAATCAATCAGTCTAGGAATTGCAGGGAACAGTTAAGTGAAGTGATGACCCCTATAATAAGTATCGAAATGGTTTTATCTGTCTTAGTCCCTCTTCTCGCCATTGATCATCGGTTTCGTTATCTTCTATGGTGAAAAGGCGTTCTCGACAGAGGATTTGCAGTAGCAGTGGCCAGCGTCCACTTTGGTTCAGAATCCATTCTCTGTCCTCAACAGGGAAAGAAATGGGGGAGCTAGCTATCAATTCCCGGGCTTCTGGCTCTTTCAGCGGTCCTAGAGTGGTGGTGTAGCCGAAAATGTTGAAAAAAGGTGAACTGTGACCGGTGTGGTGAGCTAACTCAATTGGTGATTCGGGGGTTGCTAACACAAACCCTAGATTACCTTCTGTGTAGTTGGTTGCCAAGGAGCGCAAACTCTCCCAGAACTCATCATCTAACTCTGGGCACCGTTGTAACCCTACGCCAATCTCATCCATTAGAATTACTGTAGGCCTGTTGAGGTTGTCACTGACCAAGTCCATGAAACAATCCAGGTCACAAGCAGCAGGCACTGGAATTCTCAAGCATTCTAATATGTAGGCAAGCAGTCGTTCTTTGCTTGCCATGCGGGAGTCTTGGAAGTCTATAAATATCCAGCAATAGTTTTCTGGATTCGGCAACCAGTCAGTCTTTTGACCAAGACGTAACTGTTCTGACAAGGTGGTGGTTATATTTTCTAGATATTTCAGTAGAGAAGTCTTACCACTGCGCCGTTTACCAATGATGGCAGCATTTTGCAGGGGATGGTGTTTCAATAAGTTGAAAAGACGTTTTATTTCCCGCTCACGTCCGAAAAAGTTGCGGGGATGAGTGATGGGGGGACCAACGATAAAGGGTGAGGGGTTATCGACGGTTTTTAATAATGCCCTAGGCTTCTTTTTCGTAGATGCTTCAGCAGGTAAGAGTGCTGGATCGCTCTGTTCCATTAGTTGAGCTATTAGTGTCCGCATGCCCTCTGCTGTGGGTAGCCTTTTTAGCTGTTCTTGGATCTTTCCTATTTTTTGATGTAAGCTTTCTATCTGCTGGAGTTCTAGAACTTGAGCAGGTGTCCGCGTGAGTTTGACAATCTGGATAAAAACAGCGGTAAATTCGTACAACTCTTGACTGGGGTTAATTCCTAGTTCCCTAATCTCATCTCCCAATGTATTCCAATCGAGAAAATCCTCGATTTCTTGAAGGATAATTGAAAAGTTATTTTCAGCTAGTGCTTGGCGGAATGCCTGTTGGATATCTTTTTGCCGGAAAAGTTCGAGGATTGGCTTAGGTTTGTCAACGCCGTACTCGACAAGGGCGTATTGGTAAACTCCAGAAAAATCGGCGGGTGGATGATCGGGAGCTAGGTTAAATTGCTTTAGTAATTTGATGACAAGCTGATGGCGCTCAAGCTTATTCTTGACAACAGAATTCCCTAAACCTGCAATAGCGCTAATTATTGGGTTAAGGTTGACTGGTGTCATAATCAGTTTCCTAGATGGCTAAATTGGTCATTTTGATCATAATCACCATAATCTTGGAGGCGTTGCTTAATAATAGAATGATTTTAGGAGGCGCGCACCTGTGGAATGGGCATCTTGCCTGTTCGGCGATCTTTTCGGGCGGGCAGGATGCCCACCCTACTTCTATTCATTCCTTGATTTAGCAACGCCATCTTGGATCCCTTTGACAACCATCAACGGATTAAGCATTTTAGCTAGAGGATGTTCCGATGACTTACCCAAGCCCACCCTGGACACTACAAGGCTACGCCATCCAAACCTTGCAGCTGATTGATATTGAGCGAGTGCGATCGCTAATTCCCCCAGAATTTGACATTGTCTCCCTATGGCCAGGAAAGACTCTAGGTGGAGTGTATCTATCCCTGTACGGCTCAGGGTCAGTCCTAGAATACAGTGAATTAATTGTAGTTGCTGGCAGAGTGCGCTATTCCGGCAAAACGGGCGGCTGGATTTCCCACATCTACGTCGATAACCACGATTCTGTGGCAGGTGGTCGAGAAATTTGGGGATTACCAAAAGAGATAGCTGAGTTCACCTGGGAAAAATGCGAACGACCAAAGGTCACGCTACGCGAACGCTCTACCAGATATCAACATCAGGTCACCGTCCGTCAAGGAGAGAATACCCTGTGCCGCTTCAGCTACAATCACGCCAAGTTTGGCTGGCAAGTCCCCCTAAATGACAATGTCTTAAGCACCCTCTCAGGCAATATTCTCTACTTCAACGGTGATTTTAAATCTCGCTTAGGCTTAGTGGGTAGCCAGTTAGAGGTTCCACCTGAGAGTCCCTTTGCCAATCTAGGGCTCAAGCAACCATGGTTAACCCTTGATATGGATAAGCTCTGCTTAACCGCTGGTGCACCAGAAGTCGTAGGACAACTAAATTCATCCTTGATAATTCATGCTTGATACTTGATACTTCTGACTTTATTCATGCTGGTGTAACCAAGCGTTTCCGGAGAGATTCTGCTCGACGCTTAGCGGTAGAATTCTTGGGTTCATATTTGAGCGCCTCATCATAAGCTTCTAAGGCTTGAACAATTAATTGCTTGCGCTCGTAAACATGACCGAGATTGTTGAGGGCTGTGACATATCCAGGCTCTTGCTTCAAGGCTTCTTTGTACTGGCGAATAGCCAGATCATATTGTTCTTTGGCACAGTAGGCGAAACCCAAAGCATTATAGACAGGAGCAAGGTTTTCCTCGTCAGCATCAGTCCCTTTCAACGCTTTTTGAAATAGTAGGATAGCTTGACCAAAGAGCTTCTTGTCTGCATAAATACTGCCCAATTCATAATACTCTATAACCGTCCCCCGGTCTTTTTGCAGTTTTTTCTCCAACCGAGAGAGAGTGGTTTCAATTTTACGAGTTTTGATAACTTGGAACAGCACAGCGATACTAACACCAACAAGTAGGACTAGCAAAACTGACAGATAAATCGTTGGCAGTGTATCATTCATAAGGTTTGACTTTTTTTCTTCTTAATGGTAATCCCCAAGCAGTTGCTCGTTGAGCTAACCAACCATCTGCTTGCCAACGTGCGATCGCATTATTCACGCGCTGCTTTAGCTTGGTGTATTGTAACCCCTTAGGCATCACCACACACAAGGCTTCACCCGAGAGCCACACTGGTAGCATCCGATACTCAGGATAGTCTTGTACCCAGCCACTCAGAATACTATTATCGGCAGCAAAAGCATCAGCTCTACCATTTTCTAAAAGCGATCGCGCTTCTTGGTAGGAATCTACTCCCACCACCCTAGATTCCGGTAAAGCATACTGCACCACGGCAATTGTGCTAGAATGATTGAGTATGGCGATGGTTCTGGTATGGAGATCACCCAATCTGGTAATTAACGGGTCTTTAGTAATCAAACCCGTGCCATCCAGGTAGTAGGGGATACTAAAATCCACCAATCGACGGCGAGGTGCTGTGGCTGTAACTCTAGCAATTGTCAGGTCAACTTCACCGTCCAAAACCACCTTAAGTCGGTCAATATTTCCCACCTGCTGCAACACCACCGCATCAGAATCACCTAAGAGTTCTTCTGCTAGACGTCGTGCTAGGTCAATTTCCAATCCTTGTAACTTGCCATCGGCATCCCTATATCCCAAAGGGCGCAGATTATCTTTGACACCAACAATCAACTGACCCCGCTGCTCTATTTCCTCAAGTTGAGCACTCCGAACCCGTAACGGTGTCAAAAAAGACATCGCCGTCAATCCGAAGACCATACCAAAGTTGAAGAATTTGTGCTTAAGCATCGGTTGGGGAATCGAAATTGGGAAAAAGGTAAGCTATCGGTCGTGTTTTTGGGGATTTTCCTGAAAAAACAATACCAAATTAAATACCAATTTAAATACCGATTTAATACCAAATTATAGCGTTTATCGCAGTTATGAGGTACGCTTCTCAACCTCAAAGTCCCCCTTATTAAGGGGGATCATGGGGGATGAATTTGTACCTTATGGGATATATTATTGCTATAATACTAATTCAAGATACTAATTAAAGTTGGGTTGGATAATTATTATAATCTATAATAATCAAAAGAACCAAAGGTTATTTTTATCCCTGACCAGCCTTACCCGTAAGGATTAGCAATTTACCCAAAACCCGAGTTTCTCAGGTTGGTGACAGCTCCTATACTGACCTTTTAGGTTCAGTGTAGGCTTCCCAGCCAATCCGGCCATTGCTTAGGAGGCGCTGGGCTTTAAGAACGGACTGCCCTTCCGCTCTATTTTTGATGTTGTTCGCGTAGCGTCGGCTTCGCCGAATCGCTGCATTATGGTCACGGTCAAGACTACACCCACAATGAGGACAATCGTGCCACCGGACATGCAGCTTTTTAGGAACTTTATTTCCACAATTGGAGCAATTCTGTGAAGTATTATGGGCGCTTACTGGAACCGCCAACAAACCAGCATTCAAGGCCGTAGGCCACGCTACGCGAACGGCTTTGTTTGTCAAAATTGTCAGAAAGCTTGACCACCCGGCGTCCAACACAGATAATGCCAATCGGGATAAGACAAGTCCTTTAACATTTAGTTTTTCGTGAGCTATTACATCGTATTTTGACAGTAAATAGTTGGCGGTTTTGAAGTGGAAGTCTTTACGTTTATCCGCCACTTTTTTGTGCTGCCTACTAAGTTGCTTGATAGCTTTAAGCCTATTATTACTACCTTTTTTTCGTCGGGATACCCGCTTATGAATAATCTTTAGTCTTTTTTGAGATTTTCGGTAATATTGCGGGATTTCAATGGTTTCCCCTTCAGATGTAGTTAAAAAATCCTTAAGTCCAACATCAATACCAATTATTGAATCAGGATTGATATCAGGTTTAACCTCGGGAACTGTCTTATCTTCTAGGGATAAGACCAGATAATAGCCATCACATTTCTTGGTAATAGAAGCAGTCTTAATTTTAAACCCGTTAGGAATAAGGCGATGTAGTACAACCTTGATTTTGCCTAGCTTAGGTAGGTTAATCAGATTGCCCTCCAAGCACCCGTCTTTCATTTGGGGATAAGTAAAGGTACGGTAACGGTAACGCTTCTTAAACCTAGGTCTCCCACTTCGTTTTCCATTACTGTCCCCTTTGATAAACCTATCAAAAACTAGCTTTACCCTTTTGACTACATCTTGAAGTACTTGAGAATGGATCTCCTTGTACCAGGGATGAGTTTTCTTGAGATTTGGTAAAGTTTTTTTCTGGCTGTAATAGTCCGGATTATCCCTTAATTTAGGAAGGTAGCAAACAAGAGGGCAAGCATTGATGGAACAGCGATTTTGCTCGTACCAGGAAAATCTATCCGCCAACAAGTAGTTGTATTGATCACAAAGCATTGATAGCCAATTATCTATCTTGTTTTTTTGTTCTTTTGTTGGACGTAGCCGGTACTGATAAGCTATTCGCATTACTTGTCATCCTATTTATCGACCTATAAAAATCATAGTATACTGTATAAACATGTGACAATCCAAAATGAAATAAAAAAAACTGATAATTAGGATTAATGATTTTGAAAAAAGACAATTGGCACAGGAAGCACAGCGACGCGGGATGACCCAATCAGAACTCGTGAGAAGCTTGATAGCTCGTTTCCCTGTTCCAAGAGACCCTGTGCAAAATTCATCCCACACTCATGCTGCGCATGTTCGTTGTGGGGCTTCTTTTGCCGGACAGCTAAGCATTCAGCTATCAGCGATTGGCTTCGGCCTATGGCCACGCTACGGGAATGGCCAAAAGGTGATGGCTGACCGCAGACGCCCGTAGCGTGCGCGTAGCGCATATGATGCTTACTCAGCTTTAGCCGCTAACTCCACCACTTTGTTAAAGCTATCTGGATCCAGCACTGCCAGCTGTGCCAACATCTTGCGGTTAATTTGAATATTGGCTTTTTTCATTTGACCCATCAGCTGGCTGTAGCTAATGCCATTTTGACGTGCTGCTGCGTTAATGCGAGTAATCCACAGACGTCGAAAATCCCGCT
>NZ_JAAHIG010000179.1:0-17646 GCF_010692305.1 Moorena sp. SIO4G3
AGAGGAGGTTGTTTGCCACCGAGAGCATGGACAGGGTTGGCAAAATTTATCCAAGCTAGCAAAACGATAAAGCTAGCCAACAGACTGCTGAGAAATGCGCGACGAGAGATCATGATCAAAACAGAAAATTATACTTTACATAAGTTTACATGATTGATCAACTAAGACTTTATACACAATTCATCCCGCTTGCCTATGCAGATAATTGACATTTAGCCAATAATTTGTTACATTTTTTAATATAAACGGGCTACACAGAGTAAATTAGCGGAGCAAAGAACAATGTCCAATCAAGAGTCTAACGAAGCCAAGTTCGGTTTCACCTCTAAAGCAGAAAACTTAAATGGTCGTCTAGCTATGATCGGTTTCATCGCTGCTTTAGTCACAGAATATATTACTGGTCAAGGTGTACTACACTTTTTGGGCTTAATGTAGTTCCCAATAGTTAGTTAAATTTGTCAATCTCAATAAATAGCTGGAGTTCAACACTAGAACTCCAGCTTTCTTATGTGTTTTTAGCTGATTCCATAGTTTGTTCTACGGAATGTCAGCTAAAATATCAAAACGGTGCGACCCCGTAATTTAATTCTTCAAAGGGAAAGCGCACCGGAACTGATTTCTGGATAGGAATTGGGGTAAGGAATGTGATACAATGCCTGTTTGAATACTTATCATGTTTGGTTGATAGCCAAGTGAAAATTGAAAATTAAAAGTTGTTAGGTGTCAATTGACAATTAACATGCATGGCACCAACCGTATTATATGTGATTAACCAGACTTCATAGTGACTCCCTATTCCCCACCCAGTAGATACAGCGATAACAGAAAACCCTGATTGCTATCAAGCAGCAGGGTTTTCTATCGGATATATTCCTTGAGAATGCTATTGCGATTTGGATGGCGTAGTTTGCGAAGGGCTTTAGCTTCAATTTGTCGAATCCGTTCCCGCGTCACGTTAAAGATTTGGCCAATTTCTTCCAAAGTCTTCATCCGTCCATCATCTAATCCATAGCGTAGACGCAGTACGTCACGTTCCCGGGGACTAAGGGTATCAAGGACACTTTCTAGATCTTCCCGGAGTAGATTTTTGGAAACCTGATCTTCTGGGGTTTCACCATCGGCTTCAATAAAGTCTCCCAAGCGAGAGTCTTCTTCTTTACCAATAGGTGTTTCTAAGGAGATGGGAAGTTGAGCTGATTTGGCAATGAATCGCAACTTCTCGATGGTCATTTCCATCCGATCTGCAATTTCCTCTTCTGTGGGCTTGCGACCCATTTCTTGAGAAAGGAGTTTAGTAGTTTTCTTGATCCGCGAGATGGTTTCATAAAGGTGAACGGGTAAGCGGATAGTCCGGGACTGGTCAGCAATAGCACGAGTAATAGCTTGACGAATCCACCAGGTAGCATAGGTGGAAAACTTGTAGCCTTTTTCGTGGTCAAATTTTTCCGCAGCCCGGATTAAACCTAGAGAACCTTCTTGAATCAAGTCTTGGAATGAGAGTCCTCGATTCATGTATTTTTTGGCGATGGAAACCACCAAACGGAGGTTAGACTGCACCATTTTTTCCTTAGCCCGCCGACCGACGTGTAAGCGGTAACGGAAAGCTGGCAGCTCCATATCGACCTCTGTTGCCCATTCCCGATCTCCAGGTTCCCGCTCTAACTCATCAGACAAGCGCTCCCGCACTCGTTCTAATTCCAACAAATCAGCTATTTTACGGGCTAATTCAATTTCTTCATCAGCTCTGAGTAGACGAATCCTGCCAATTTCCTGCAAATAGAGGCGAATTGAATCTTCTGTATAGTGCTTCTTTTTGCTTTGGGTTCGGCGACGGTTAGATCGCCCCTTACCAGGCTTAGTATTCTCCTCATCCGGTTGAGCGTCCACCAAATCATCTCGGTTCACGTCATCCTCAATCAAGACTTCTAAATCGCTCTGAGGTTGAGCGATTGTTGCGAGTAATTCATTTGCCTGGGTCATGTTTTTTCCTCATGCTCCTTCAGTTTCAGACCAGTAGATGATGTCCGTTGATCTACTTAAGATAGCTTAGTCAGTGAGAACCTTGTTTGTTGCACCCTATGGTGGGTCGAATCGCTTCAGCCGTAGGAATTAGATCGACTCTATTTCCTTGGACTTAACTTGCAGTGAATCTACTATCCATTTAAGTGTTAATACTGAATTTTGGGAAGACTTTTTGATTGTAGCCTTATTTACAAAATTTTGCTCTAGTGTTTATCTGAAAAATTTAGCTTATTTATCTGGTCAAAAGCTTTGAGAAAGTGTAGCAATAAGTACCCACTTTCCCTTATGCCTAGAATATAGTCACTATTTTAGTACTAATGTTCTATAAAACCCGACAGTTGGACTTCACTACGTTAATTAACTTGTCCTGTATGATAACCATTGACAAGCTCTGGGTCTAGGTAATGATTATTTTGCATTACTCTTGTAACACATAAACCTAGCCAATGTAGTAAGACCCTAAGTGAAAGTACTGCCAAGTAAGTTCATTTAACCAGCTCCTAATTCCCTATTCCTGCGTAACAGAATGGTGAACCAGGGCATCGGAAATACTCCAGAGAAAGACGATCTCAACATTGGGTAGGGGAAGCAACTCTCCTCGTCCGATAGAGCTAGTGGTTGATCATTATTTTAATTTCTAATTTCAATTTTTACGTTTTGCTCATTCTTTTTAAAATTTATCAGATTAGCTGAGCACTACATATAGCGTCAAGCTCGATATTCTACTCTATATGAAGTATATAGAGTAGGTAATTGGACCCGAGTAGTTCACTACAGGAGTTCCGGAGATGGAAAACCGGAAGCGTCTAGCAAAGCAGTTTTTCTAGGAGTTTACGGTGCAGTGAGCGAGAAAACCGTAAGTCAATTAACATGCACTACTAATTTTCCTGCCATAGCTGGTTAATACTAACAAAGTTGTAACCTTGGTGCAATAGCTGAGGAATTAACTCACCCGTAGTTTCAACCACATCTTGTCCTCCATAATAACCATCATGTAAGACGATCACGGAACCGTTTTGAACCTGCTTTAGGACTCGCTCCACGATTATACTGACACCAGGACGTTTCCAGTCTTCTGGGACAACACTCCACATTACTGATCTATAGTTCCACTGGTGCAGTATATTCAAGGTTCGGGGCGTAAATAATCCGTTAGGGGGACGAACATCTTTTACCTTGTCTGGGTGAATCTGACAAGCTTGAGCGATCGCGTCTTGGGTAAGGAGCAAACTCTGCTTAAGGGCATCGCGTTTTAGAAAGGGAAAAGACTGATGGTAATATCCATGGAGTCCCAACCAGTGACCTTGTTGGTAAACATCTCTGGCGACACTGGGGGCTTGGTTTACGCAAACGCCCAACCAGAAAAAACTGGCTCTGACTTGGTAGCGGTCTAAGACTTGCAGTAACTTGGGAGTGTAGTGTGGATGGGGTCCATCATCGAAGGTCAGTGCGATCGCAGGTGAATCCGTTGCTCCTGACCACAGGCAATTGGGAAAGGCAGGTTTGAGAATTTGGTACAGAATAGGGTATAGCGGAGCAAATTGCATTTAGTCGTAAGTTTGGATGGGGTGGAGTGAATTTGACTAGTTTCCATGTCCTACTTGATCGCATGTTGCGGCGTCGCCAGATTATCTTGATGTTGATCGGCTTTTGTGTAGCAGTAGTGCTTAGCAGTTGTAACACTGTGATTATTACTGAGTATGAAGCTACAGCACTTACCACCTTAACCTGGCGAGTTGAGTATTCTATTAATTCAACAACTGATAGAGATCCTGATGTTGAGGAGTTTGCTTCCAAGTCCGTAGTTAACCGCAATGGTGAGAAACCAGAAGGTGCTGTAACAGGACCTGATGACAAGGGGTTATGGTGGCCAGTTGTCCCACCAAAACCAACCATTGATGAGGTAGAACAGCGTCAGCCACTTCATCATAAGCCTAGCAAGCCAGAGCTGTTGCGTACAGTTAAATACGATATCACCTATAAAGAGGGGGCACAGATAGTGACACTACCTACTAACTATGACGTTTACCGGCAAGTTGCTAGAGCCTATCCTTACCGGAAACCTCTAAGGCTTACCCTGGGAATCAATGATGCTTCGGTGCAAAAAGCTGATACTAAGTGAGGTCAACAAATGATGACAATGGCTCCCTTGCGGGTGCGGGATGGTGGGGTGTATGGCATCAATTCTTAGTTCAATTCACCCCATCACTCGTGATTAATTGACTCTGACATTAATCACACTGGCGTTGAAGTTATAATCTCTACCTTCTAACTCTACCGGAGTACCAATTTTAATCTTGCTATTGCCCAGGACTACTCCATCTTTGGTGATTGTTGCTTTACCACCTAAGGTGAGTAACATATTAATCCCATAAAAGCTAGGTCTGGGATCTGGTAGTTCTTTGATAGAGCCATCTGGTTGTGGCACCAGGACACTTCTACGCAGAATTTTGACGGATTTGACGTCAACCTGACCATAGGGTTGCTTACGAATCACAATATTAGTCTTCTTGGTCTCCTCCAACTGATTGACCAACACCTCTGGTTCAAGCAAGCTTAACCCCCGGACAATAACATCTACTTCTACTGGTTTGGTGCTATTGAGTTGGGCAACGGAACCAGACTCACCAGGAAAGAAGAAAATTCCTACAACTACCAACAAAATCACCAAGGCAGCACCGAAGTCGATAATGCTCACCTTGCCAAACAAACGTCCTTTAGAATCCAAAATAGCCATATTGGTTAGGTGTTTTTGTGCAAATTGTATAGTGTAAAGATAACTCCTTAAGGTTCGCTGGCTCTAGGTTGAATGGCTAAGGGGGTTCTAACCTAGTTATAAAGCGCTCCTCTTAAAGCAGGTCGGCTGTTAACTGCTTTTGATGTACCTAATACCTCATAACTAATACCTATAATTAAAGTTATCCATAACTGGTGAGTGAGAATAACAAACACCAGGTTCGTCTGTGGAACATATTACCCTATTTGGGGTTCAACCATAACGAGGAATGTTACTGGTCAGTCATTAGGGAATACAACTATTATTAGATAGTTGACTTATGCTCCTAAAGACAAGGCTCCTCTACAGCAAGTCATGGCTGCAAACCCAAATAGCTAAAATAATCTCTTTTCGATTTAATAATTCATAATTTTGCTATGTTCAGCAATATATTATCGATTTACTTCCGTTATCGACGTCATTTGTTGTATCCGTTAATCAGCATCCTTCTATCCCTGACTCTGGTGGTGGGAACAGCCCAGATCGCCCAAGGGGTTCCCTGGTTAGAGCTGCTATTGCGTGGTATTCAGATTATCCAGTTATCTAATATGTCTGATCAACAGGAAGTCCAAATTGGTCAGCAAATTAATCAGCAACTTGTTGGCAAGCAATTTAAGCTCTATCGCAATCGGGAAATTAATCGCTATGTTGATCAAATTGGTCAGCGACTAGCTAAAAGGAGCGAACGCCCAAATATTAACTATACATTTCAGGTGGTTGATGATGGTAATATTAATGCCTTCGCTACCATGGGAGGATTTGTTTATATTAACACGGGTTTAATCGCAGCAGCAGACAATGAAGCTCAACTGGCAAGTGTGATGGCTCATGAGATTGGTCATATTGTAGGTCGTCATAGTATCCAGCAAATTAAGCAAGCCGCGATCGCTAGAGGTTTAGCAGAAGCGGCTGGAGTTGATAGCAACACGATGGTTAATCTGGGTGTGGAATTAGCACTACGTCGTCCCAACAGTCGTCAGCATGAATTTGAAGCTGATGAACTAGGTATCAAGAACTTAAAACAAGCAGGCTATGCTCCGATAGGATCAGTAGACTTTATGAAAAAACTCCTCAAGCAAAGAGGCTTTATTCCAGGGTTTTTGAGTACTCATCCGTCAACAGCAGACCGAATTGATTCCTTGGAGCAGTCTATCGATTCAAATCGTGCTTATGTTGGTGATGGATTAAACAATCGTGCTTACAAAAACAAAACTCGTGTAGTCCGCAACCAGAAAAAAGCTGCCCTCAAAAGGACAACAGGTCGTGGAGGGCGAGTGCTCAGATAAGCACAGCTAGCTCAAGAGCAGAAAGCTTGCTCAATAGTCTTTTTGTTAACCTATATCACCGTCACGAGGTACTCAACACTTGACGTCGGCATATTTTACTAGGCTCTATCTTGGTCACGGCTTCTTCCAAGGGGAATTGGCGAACATCACCCCGAAAGACGTTAACTTGATAAACAAGATTATTGGTAATGTCTAGACCCGTCATCCAACCACTTTTGGGATGATAAGCACCAGTGTCTATATCTAGCCAACCACAACCTTGGGCTATGGTACCGGGAGCCACTCCTGGTAAGGTAAAAGTCATGGTGTGACCCGTGATGATCAGCTTGTCGAGAAAGTAAGGTTCACGCATGCTGTGAAATTCATCCCGAATCCAACAAAATTGCTCAACGGTTTGCTCCTCGATGGTCATGCGAGGATTAACTCCGGCATGAACTAGCCAGGTATCTCCTAAATCAATGTAGGTTGGCAGTGTTTTTATCCAATCTAGATGATCTTGAGAGACTTTTCCGCCATAGCTGTTGATAGTAGTTTCACCACCACTATAGAGCCAGGCTTGTCGTGTTGAGTTAGGTACTGAATTGTTACCGATAATTTCTAGTAACATCAGCTCATGATTACCTAATAAACAGGGGTGAGCGTTTTGCTTGACAAATTCCACAACCTGAGAACTCATCGGTCCTCGATCAATCAAGTCTCCGAGAAAATAAACGGTGTCGTCACTAGTGGGTGCG
Organism: Moorena sp. SIO4G3; assembly: GCF_010692305.1. Taxonomy (NCBI): domain Bacteria; kingdom Bacillati; phylum Cyanobacteriota; class Cyanophyceae; order Coleofasciculales; family Coleofasciculaceae; genus Moorena; species Moorena sp. SIO4G3. The sequence goes on from NZ_JAAHIG010000179.1 coordinate 6,819, forward strand.
ATCGCATCCAATAAGGCCATAAGAGGATTATAGTGACCATGAACGTCACCGATAACAATACGACGGTGGGTCATTACTTTACTTATCCAAATTTAATTGCGTTAAATATCAGGTAGACCCCTTCATATAAAATTTAAGGTTAATGGCTTTAGGCATCAGAGTTCTAGGTTAAATGGCTAAGCGGTTTATGACCAGCGTATGAAGCACCCCTCCTCAAGCACAGAGGCTATCAACTGCTTTTGTTGTACCTAATACCTAATACCATGAGCCTCATACCTATTTATAGATTGATGCACCGATTCTTTCAGAGTGGTCTTCCTTTTAAGAGATTTGCTATTCCTGAATAGAGTCGTTAAATGTAATAGTTTGAGGAATAGGCTCAAGTAGTTAGTTTAACTTGTCTTCTAAGTGTCTATGTGTAGTATCTATGTAAATTTATCATGAACTACCCGGATTGGCTACGGGTAAGTCGGGGTTTCCGACACAACTTGTTGCTACAAAATTGGGTCTTGAACCCAGTTTTTGAAGGGATTACACCTGCCCCTTAACAAGACGGGGATTGACACAATTCAGTTAAAATTAATAGCATTGCCTACCGATACCAAAGCCTGTATGCAATGAACCAGGCAACTACTTTGATGTGAGCAAAAAGCGTGTCTTCTTCTGGTCTGCCTTTGATTAATACCCTCAAACAACCTACTAGCCAGGCTTGGATCGAGCAAGCCCTTGCAAACCTTGATGTTATTTTACTTGACCATTCCCATTGTGAACGTAAAGCGGCTGGAGTAGCACTGAATTTAATGTTTCGCTACCCATCCTACAGTAAACTGGTGCGTCAGCTGACAGTCATTGCCCGTGAGGAACTAGAACATTTCGAGCAAGTTAACCAGTGGCTAGAAAGACGTAGCATTCCCTTAGGTCCGCTTTCTTCACCACCCTATGGAGCTGGATTGAAAGCTCAGATTCGCCGAAACGAACCAGAACGGTTGTTGGATTCTTTACTAGTTGCTGGACTGATCGAGGCTCGTTCTCACGAACGTTTGGGATTACTAGCAACTCACTGTTGTGATCCATCTTTAGCAAAATTTTATCGTAGCTTGATGGCATCTGAGGCTCGTCACTATGGTGTTTACTGGGTACTGGCTGATACCTATTTTGAGCGAGTACTGGTAGCTCAGCGGTTGGATGAGTTAGCAGTTAAAGAAAGTGAGTTGCTGGTTACCCTTTACCCAGAACCAAGAATTCACAGTTAACAGCCAGTCTCTTCAAAGAAGCAGTCACACAATACCAGAGCAGTGGGTATCAACCAGGAACTGTTGTGGAAAACAATTGGTGCGTTCGCGTAGCAGCGACCTAGGAGCATCGCGTAATGGTTAAGTCATTGGTTTGCGCTTGATCAAAAATGCTCTCAAGCCAGCTCCCTGAGCACCTTGATAGTCTTGTTGAAAACTATCACCAATATGAAAAGCCTCCTGAGCACTACAGTGATGTTTTTCTAAAGCAGCAGCAAAAATCTGTGGATCAGGCTTAGCAAAGCCAGTTTGGGTCGAAATTGTGATGGAGGAGAAAAATTCTTCTAATTTTAGGGCTTTTAAGACAAGATGAAGACGGGAATCAAAATTTGATACCACACCCAACTCAATACCAATATGCTGCCATGCTTTCAGAGCTGGGATAACATCCGGATAAATTAACCAAGGTTGACCAGTGGCAAAGTGGGCATAGAGTTCGTCAAAAAAATCAATGAAATCGGTGAACTGGTCAAGTACACCAACTTGTTCAAAGGTGCGGGAGGCAATCACCCACCACCATTCAAATTCTCGCTGGGGAATTTCTTCAGGATCTGTTTCTGGAAAAACCGCTGGTTCTGCTGAGGCGAAGGCTTTGACAAAGGCTTTGTCCAAAGCTGAAGCAGGTACTGTAACCCCAAATTGATTAGCGATCGCACTATAAACTTCCCCTACACTCCCTTTAACACCAAATAGAGTACCGACAGCATCTAGAAAAATTACTCGCGGTTTTTCCATGGTTAATGGTTAATTGTTAATGGTTAATTGTTCATTTAATTTCAATTTTCCATTTTCCTGTATGTATGTCTTTATGTTCCAGACAGCAGATCAGTTAATGGTCGAGTCATCCAGTTCATGCCAACTTTCAGTTGGTGCTCTATAGTTGGCATCCGATAAAGATAGGCAAGTCGGCGCACTATGTGGGCTAAAGGACCATCCAGCTTCACACCTAAACCAGTAAGAGTTGCATTGTCTTTCCCCAAAGTCATCATCTCTCCCAACTGCTGGTAACGGAAGGGCAGCAGGGGACGCCCAGTTAAAGAAGCCCAGACATTCCAACCCACATAATCGGCTTGCTGAAAAGCGGATTGAGCTGTATTGGGAACTGGTTGATTATCAGCATCTTGGCAATCGGCTAGATCACCTAGGGCAAAAATTTCGGGATGGTCAACCACTTGTAACCTTTGGCTGGTGATCAGCTGACCACGGTGGTTTTGTTTGAGCGGAAGCGATCGCACAACTGGTGTGACTCTTGTCCCTACTGTCCACAGCACCAAATCTACCGGAATAGTATCCACCTGTCCTTTATACAACAGAGAAATGGTTTCAGGTCCAATGGACTCAACACTGGTTTCCAAATCAATCCAGACCTTCTGTTCATTCAAAGCTTTGCGTGCTGCTTCCCGGTTAAAGTCCGTTGATGTTCTTAGAATCACATCACCGAGTTCAATCAACCGCAACCTTCCGCGCTCTCCCAACCGTTCTGCTAGATGGCAAGCTAGTTCCACACCAGAGTAACCTGCACCAACTATAGCGATCCGGATTTTATCTGTATCGGATTCTTCCAAAATCCGTAACCGTTCTTCCAGGTGATAGGCATCAGTAATAGTTCGGAACGGGATAGCATACTCAGCCACCCCAGGCACCTGCTCTAGAGGGGTTTCTCCACCTAGGGCTAACACCAGGCGATCATACTGAAATTCCGCTCCAGTCTGTAGCTGTACCTGCTGCTGTTCTACATCAATGCCTGCTACCGCTGCCTGAGTAAACCGTACACCTGTGTTTGCTAACAATTCTTCATAGGGTGGAGCAATTTCCCAGGTTTGTAGTTCACTAGTGATCAGTTCATACAACAGCGGTGAAAATAAGAACCGATCATTTTGATCAACCAAGACAATTTCTGGTTGTTGGGGCTTTTCCCAAGGCAGCTGGCTTAAGCGTAGGGCTGTATAGAGACCCCCAAAGCCTCCACCGAGAATGCAGATTCGGGCTGGTTGTTTAGTCATGGTTGATTGAATCGGGGATGTCCTCCACGGGGGAACTTCTTTTAGCATAGCAAGGCGATTACAACAGGATAGCTGGGTTTAGCCTCCCCCACAGTTAATACCCATTCTTCAACGTAAGACTACAGATGCAGATGGAGAGATCGGGAGTGTTGCGAGTGTCACGAGTGTTGCGAATGTCGGTAGATGGCAAGATTAAATTGATCTATAGCCCTAATGCGCCAGAATTGGGATATAAGCGTGAAAATGATTTCAATTTTTATTTTCTAGTTTCTATTTTTTAACTGTTTTATCCTGATCAACCACACTTTGCCTTGAATATTGATTGATGTAACTGTTGCTTTAGACAACAGCTAGAAGCATTGTTTTGAGCGAAGCCAAATGAAAAGTTTTCAACACTATCTAGCTCCTGTTGCGATTGCAGCAATTGTCGTTGGTTTCAGTAGCTATGGTTTGGTGAGTGATAACAATCCTGGTTCCCAGAAAACTCCTGTAGGGAATCTATCTGCTCAACCAGCCACCGAGGCTAGCTCTACCACTGGTGTAGCACCCTCTAATACTACTCTACCTAAGATTACTGTACCTACGGAAGAAACTCAACCAGGAACCAAGGTTGGTAAGGTCGCGCTTAAGGCTACAGTCAGCCAAGGTAATAATAATAGCAATCGAGCTAACGGAGTAATTCTTAATGTCTATCGGGCTGACAGTCAGTGTCAGTCTCTGGTATCTGAACAGGTAGCTGTACCAGTAGGAAATCCAGTAAATACAGTTATAGGAAAAGTTTTAGAGACTGGTAACTCCAGTGACTTTAATGTATCGGGATACCGCGTGAAGGTCAATGCCAATACTGGTGTGGCTACCGTCGATTTGCGCCTATCACCAGATTCCCAGCGGCAGTTTGTCTCCCTCTCCACTTGTGAGCAATTTGCCCTTTTCGGTAGTTTGCGTAAAACTCTTACTGCTAACTCTGAGTTAAATATTAAAGATGTTCGATTCACAGAACAAGGAGAAGATATTTATATTTGAACTGTTAGATAAAACTTACACAAAACGTCAGTTTGTGATGCTTTCAGAGGCAAACCCCATGTAAATTCCAAAAGCCTGATCCAGTAAGGATGGTTCTTCAGTACCTGCTATGCTAAATTTCAAGTTAAAAAACTCAAAAAGCTTACTGTTTAAGGGTTAGGAGGCTATTTAACTAACAAAATTTTCTAAATACGGTCTTTTTTCACTGCTCCGAAGTCCCTGCTCCCTGCTCCCTTTGCCAAACTGTTAATTTAGCATAACAAGTACGGAAGAGCCGTAAGGATTTAATCAATTGATAAAAACCAGGACTTGATTCTCTTGGTGGGCGTTCACGCTTGTGGGGAAACCCGACCGGGGTCGCACTGTCGCTCTTCATCCTTACTCCGCCAGCATGTACAAAAATAAGATGGGTTTGCCCTGCCCTGTGTGCTCATCCAACGCCGAAGCTACTGCTTTCGGACGTGGGATGAATTGCGGCGGAAGCTAAGGAATGGATATTTTTGTTTGTCGAGAGCAATTGGGTTTTGTCGAGATTTGTCCAAGTTTTGATGAGAAGTATCCTTCAACAAAGGTCTTGCTTGTGCAAGACCCACTGTGATTAGCCTAAACGCAATCTGCCGTACTTGTGCTACTGGTAGTTTCAGCTGCTTTGCGATCGCTTTGAGAGAAACTTTGCCTGTTGTATAATTCCACACTTTGCATTCTAAAACGTTGAGTCGATAATGGGATTGGGGTGGATCGCAGATGGTACTGACTAAACCCCAATCAGGGTCAGGCAATTGCTCAGCCAAAGCCTCCCAGTGCTGCAGTTCCCTTAACCCGATCAATGTTGCTTCTGTTGCCGGTATACTTAAACCGGTCATTTCCAAAGTTGGAATCGGCACGTTCTGCTCGAATTTAAATCGACCATCTTTCAGTTCAAACAAAGGACACACTTGCCGTTGTATTTGAATCTGAAACAACCATTTTAGTTGTGCAGTTTGTAAAATACCTTGACTTTGGAGGTATAAACCCAGTGGCTGATTGGGAGTACATGACTGAGCGAGTTTATTGACTATACTGTGTTTAACCCACTGATGTTGAGCAATCAGGACAATTAAACCCTGATGGTCTAATCGATTAGCTGCTGCCACAATCCGACCCTGATACACCCAAATGTGATGAACTGGTCGCCGGTATCCAGAAACTCTGGGTAAGGCAGTAATTCTCAGCCAACCAGTTTTCTTTCCTTTCTCTAAAAACTGAAAAAGTTCTGGCAAGTATAAGTCGCTTAGGTAACCATTAAGGGACATGTCGGGTAATTAAAACCAAGAGAGCACCTTGAGAGTGTCAACTATGAGTGACAATAAATTATATAGTGTTAGATGGTTTGTGCGGCAAAATCCAAGTTTTAGCTCAACCGCGATCAGCCCCACGTGTCACCCTGGGCTTTGGCTTTTGTTTACTAAAGCCGAGAGTCCTTAGGATAAGGATAAGAAATAGGTTAGGCTTGGTGCGGGCTTTCAAGGTAGGGAAGCAACCTTTGAGCACTCAGCCCCTCATCAATCCCAGACAAAGGTTGTTTTTTTGATCGGAGCAAAGATGTTGTACTATAATAGTATGGGTTTGACCATTTGGACAAAGAGCTAAGTTGGAATTAGATAAATCCAATCCTGGATTGAGGCTAGATTATAATAGTTGTTTTCAATACTTGGAAACATACCTCAAAAAGCAGGAGCTGTTGAGTTTAAATAGAACTCTTCCTCTACGTCTGAACTCCTTTCTTATCGAGATAAGTTCCAAAGAAATGATTTTAGTATTCAAGACTAGTTTGATATTGCAGTATTCAAGACTAGTTTGATTGAGATTTTCAGCTTTGGATTAACGATGAGATCAACTGAGCAATCAACCAAAGCGCCAGCAATTCCGGATATGTTCCCAACTTTAAAACGCGCTATGAGGGAATACATTTGTGCTTACCTCCACAATTAATAGTACCTTTAAGTAATACTTTAAGGAAGTTTTGTTCCCGTTTAAAAATAAATCATAATACCACACTTTAGCCTCATGTCAATCTAGATATATCACATAAGTTGCTAACTAATAAGGGAACTTCTTCTACTAAACCTATTGTGATTAGTCTAAAAGCAACTTGTTGGACTTTTTCTACTGGTATTCTCAGTTGCCTTGCAATTCTTTTGAGAGAAACATTGCCATTGGTGTACTCCCAAACTTGCCACTCTATAGAGTCCAAACTGTATTTAGGTTGACCACCGTTGATAGTGACCAAACCGCCATTCGGATCAGGTAATTTATCTACCAGAGCTTCCCAGTTGCGAAGCGATCGCAATCCTTTCAACATAGCTATTTTTGTTGGCATACTCAAACCCGTCATTTCTCGTGTTGGTATGGGTACATTCTGTTCAAAGTTAAACTGACCATCTCGGAGCTGAAACAAAGCACAAACATGCTGTATAATTTGCATTCGAAATAGCTGTTTTAATTGGTCACCCTGTAAAGCACCCTGAGTTTTTAGGCATAAACCCAGAGGTTTATCTATGGCACACAGCTGAGCTAACTTAGCAATTACGCGTTCGCTAACCCCGCAGTGTTTAACAATCAGCGATACCAAACCTTGATTGTCTAACCGATCTGCAGCTGCCACCAGGTGACCCTGATACACCCAAATATAATGAGTTCTCCTAGGGGTTACTTGGTTTCTTGGCAAGGGAAGCAACCTTAGCAAACCAGTTTTTTGTCCCTGGGCGATAAACTGAAACACTTCTGGTAGGGAAATATCGGTTAAATGGCCTGTAACAGACATAATTGTTAATTTGCTTCATACTAAAGGGTTAGCGGAAATTACTAATTTATAATATATTAAGATTTGTTAAAAAAACACCTGAAAATAGTTTTTCAAAGTCAACGTCAACGTCCTATGAGCTGAGTGGCTTGTTAATTTGAAATTAAATCCCATATCAATTGATTAACCATATTGAGAGAAACAATAATTGGTAGCAGTTTCCGAAAGGTCAGACCGATATAACCATGAGGGGTCTGACCCATCGATTGATTAGGCACTAGCGATGTTAAGGCTGGTAAAAAAGTTTCCTAGAACGCTTCTACCTTAAGATCTGGAATACCAAAATTATTGCTATGGGCAGATAAATTTTCCAAGAAATTTTATATTTAACAAGCGAGGGGAAAAGCAAATTCATAGGCTATAAACGGTTCTATACCCTGTTTTATACCCTATTAGTCAGGCTTAATTTTTTAGTGAGACTCTGATCAGTAATTGCTTACTAGGGTTGGATCAAAATCTTTCAACTGACGCGCTCGCCAATAGGCTCTGGATCAACAACCTACTTTACCCTTCATCGAAGGGCTATACTTAATGGCAAAGGCTAGTCTAGCCAAAGGCGGCTCCTAAAGAGCAATTACCACCGCGCTCGAGGGCGAGAATGGCTTACCTTAAGGGCATATCTGTACGAGAATCCATTCAGGGTAAGCTCTACAAACTCTATGGGTTGCAACCTATTTTTTTGAGATTAGATTAGATGCCCCATTCAGACAGCCCACAACAATCAATCTCTTGGTGAGCGTTCACGCTAAGCTTTTTCAAAGCGTGGAGCCGCAACACAAAACCACCATTCCCTGACTCACCATCCAATATTCGGATTAGAAACAAAGCAACGTTCGCGTAGCGTGACCTACGGTCAAAGGTTTGCGAGTTAGCTCAATAAACGTCGATTCCGTTCGCGTAGCGTGACCTAAGGTCAACGGAAAGTCTGCACTTTCGCTCTTGAGAACTATTGTCGGATTCGACTAAATAAGCTTTACACCCTAATGAGGTCTTAAAAATGACCTATGCTTGATGGCTACTCTCAAGCTTTATACTTTTGAGCCTAACTCCAAATGAAAGATCAATATCTTTGAATCGATAATCTTTAAACTATCTTTATATTATCCCCAATTGTGAAATAGTCGAGTAAGTTGTGAATAAAATGTGAATGTATCGGTTCCATTTTTCACCTCCTACCTGGTAACAATTGGGTTTAATAGATCACGCATCAGGTTGGTTTAAGGCAGAGAACGCTTTACTCATGAAAAAGTACTACTGAGTGAAGTTTCCAGCTAGGGATTGAGCTGGGAATACACAATCTTGACCAGTGGCTTGGGCTCGCTCAATAGCCTCATCAGCGGCTCGATAGAGGCTTTCGATGTCTGTGCCATCCCCAGGGTACTCTGCCACCCCAGCACTAAATGTTACCTGCACTAGCTCACAGTCATGAAATTCTTCACTAACAGTCTCCAAAATTTCTTGGAGCCTTCTGACCCCAGCCTGTCGATTGAGACCATACATCCCGATGAAAAACTCCTTACCTCCCCAGCGGGCCACTATATCGTGACTGCGAAACTTTTGCCGCAAGATTTGTCCTAACCGCTTCAGAATTCTATCTCCCATCACATGACCATATTGCTCATTCACCTGCTTTAAGTTGTTTAAATCCAATAAGGCATAGCAAAGAGGTTGATGGTAGCGTTGGGATAAGTGCAGTAATCGGTTGAATTCTATGGTAGATTGACGACGATTAGCCACACCAGTTAATTGGTCAGTTTCTCCTAAACTACGGAGCAGTTTGGTACGCTCTAGACGATGGAAAACACGGGTGACTAACTCGGATTTCGTTATCGGTTTAAAGATATAGTCATCAGCTCCAGCTTGATAAATGCGGTGAATTGTTTCAGAGTCTTGGTGTTCACAAAGCAATAGGATAGGTAATCCATGCCAGATGCGATCATTGCGCACAACTTGGCACAGTTCAATCCCATTGAATTGGGGCATGTCTAAATCCAAGATCAGTAGATCAGGTGCTGTCCCTTCGAGCTCTTCCCAAAATTGATCGGGTTCTTCTAAGGTAATAATCTGCACTCCTAAAGGTTGTAGGAAGTGTCGTATACTTTCCAGCACTAGGGGATCATCGTCTACTGCCAGCACTTTGGCGGTGGAAGGTCTGTCTTGATTTAAAACATCTTCAACGGTTTCTAGTAACTGTATTGGGGTAACGGGTTTGGATAAAAACGCCCGTCCTCCCTGACGAGCAACCTCAACGCGATCTCTAAACCGATTTTGCTGTGTAGAAACGATTACTGGGATTTGAGGGTATTGGTTCTGGAAATATTTGAGGAGTGCGATTCCGTCCTCTCGATAATTGGGAAACATCAAGTCCAGTAGCACAACATCAGGTATTTCTTGATCCATGACAACTCTGGCTTGCCTGGGATCTAGGACAACTTTTACTTGCATATCCCAATTCACTGCTTCTCTTTCCAACTGTTGTGTCAGTTGCACGTCTCCATCGATAACTAAAATCAATGGAAGCTTTTTTGGTAATTGGTCCGGTGCCAGGGGTTGTGATCTATTATCCTCGGTTAGTTCAGGCTCTTTTAAGACAGTAATGGTTGAATTATCTTCCAACTCACTACTGACATCACCAGAGCATGCTGATGGAGGTTGCTGGAGTTCTTCAGACAGAAGTGCTAGCAAAGATGCCAGATTTTGAATATTAGTTGGGGAGCTTAGTTGCTGTAATTGAGGACTAGGTAATTCTATTTGGTTGTCATAGTTCCTGCGTCTTGACCGATATCTCCGTTTACCGGAGTTCCTTGTCTTGGTTATACTGACTTCCTGTAGCCAGTACTCAATAGTTTGGGCTAGCCGTGATCCTTCCACTAAGCCAAACTTATCTAAAGCTCTCACCAGCTTGTGGACTTGCTGCTGGGCTTGTTTTCGCAGCTCCTCAGTAAGATGTCCGGCTTCGAGAGCATTAACCGCCTGTTCTACAGTGGCAAACTGACGCCAGATGGTTCCTTTAGAACGTTCCCAAGGCTGATTGAACCTTGTTGGGGTTGGTTTGAGTTTCTTTATCTTGCTCCTCGGTAAGCTCTTGAGGCGATAGCCCATACCATAGACAGTTTCAATCACATCATCAGCTTCAACACTCTTGAGCTTGCGCCTTAACCCCTTAACATGTGCCCTAACTGTTTCTGGTGAAGGAGGGTCTTCAAATGACCACAGATGTTCGAGAATGATACTCTGACTAAATACTCGGCGCGGATGGCTCAGGAATAGTTCTAGAAGACCGTATTCCTTTGGTGAGAGATGGAGCAGTTGCCCTTTATAAGTTACTTCACAGGTACTCGGGTCTAGGCAAACATCACCCCATTCCAGTAGCCTTAATCCAGAAACACTGTGGTGACGCAGTAATGTCCTAATCCGAGTCAACAGATCCTTGGCTGTAAAGGGTTTAACAATATAATCATCAGCTTCAGCATTAAGCTTGACTTGCTCAGCAATAGCTGCTTGAGAAAGCAACAGCAAAATCCCTCTATCATAGCTTGCCTGCCGTAGTCGCTTACACAAGCTGATACCATCGAGCTTGGGTAAATCCACTTCCAGCACAATCAGGTCATAGGTAAAGGCTTGAGCATACTCCCAACCCTCTTCCCCATCTCCAGCAATATTTACAA
>NZ_JAAHIG010000018.1:0-22176 GCF_010692305.1 Moorena sp. SIO4G3
TCCTAGGAGCCGTATGCGGTGAAAGTCGCACGTACGGTTCTGAAGCGGAGGTGCCCCGGATAATACCGGGCATCGACCGTACCTAATTTCTTTTTCTCTAAACGTTTCTGAACTTTAGCAATGGTTAAGGTCGGATGTAGATCTAAATATCCTCCGACTAACTCCAAACCCAAAGGCAAATACCCCAACCATTTACATAAGGCTTCTGCTTCGGTTAGTTCTTTATCAATGCGCTCTTTTCCAACAAGCTTACCTAATAATTCTAATGCTGCCTCTGGGGATAGTACATCCAAATCAATTCGTCGGTAAGAAGCCCCTGCACGCTGACGACTGGTGACCAGTACCTTGAAGCGGGATTCAGCTGGAGGCAAATAGGGTTTAATTGTTTGTTGGTAGTCATTGCTGAAAGAAGCGACATCATCCAGCACGATCAATACTGTTCCTTCTGGCCAATGTCTCCAGCAGTATCTTACCTGCTCCTTGAACTCTAGGTCATCTGGAATGGTTAATCCTAATTCCGTACGCCCAAAACTAACAACTTGAATCCCCAGATCTAGCCCGCGCACTGGAAACCAGCACCTACCACCAGGGTAGTTTTCCTGATAACTTAGAGCATATTGTAGAGCTAATTCGGTTTTGCCCACACCGCCCATTCCGGCAATGGCACAAATGGCTAATCGATCAGTCTGTTGAAGTTCCCGATGGAGCTGCTCAAGTTGATCGTCTCTACCGACAAAGTGGCGTTGCTGAATTAAGAAATGAATGCGCGATCATCTGGTTTTATTTAAGCCCCCTAAATCCCCAATTCTGGGAGACTTATCTTGATGCAGTCGCTCATGGGAAAACCACGGCAGTCGCTCATGGGGGGAACCCCCAAGACCGCGCTGCTTCCCCAAGACCGCAGAGGTGCGCTAGCGCACCTCTGCATCGCTTGAGAGTTTTGTTACACCCAGAATTGGGGGTTAGGGGTGGGGGGCGAAACCATACCCAGAATCAGCTGTAGGTGAAGTGCAAAATCCCAGTTTACTAGAAGTCTAGTATTTCTTGCTTAGCGTAACATTGATAATTTGCGGATTATTCTTGCTGATGTTTTGCACAAAACCGTTATCAGGTTCATCTGTAGGTATACTACCATGTATATTACCTATAAACTCACCGGCTTTTAGATCCCCTCCCAATTTATAATTCATAGTGTATGAGTTGCCAATGTCGAATGGAGCGATATCTAAAACTACCTCATTGTTGCCTGGTATGTCCACCAATACTGCATCATACAGATCCAAATTCACAGAGGGACAATAGTAATTGTTGACCAGATCGCAGTGGGTGAAGGACGCACTTGCTGCTCCTGTGAACCCTAAGAACAAGGTAAAAGTCAGCAAGAGGGAAGAAAAAATTTTGAGAATGCTTTTCATTTGAACTTCTCCTTTTAATTTTTTTACAGAAAACATGTCATTTATGCAAAACATTTGTACTATATCTAGAGTCCCATCTATGGTTTAAGCCTGGTTGACTGACAAAACTAATCAAGCACGTACTCGTACGTTTGTATTTTGAATTCCAGTCGATACCGTCGTTTATCATGTTGTGTTCGTGAGGCCATCACTGGGTCAGGATCATGATTACTCGTAAAACGAACCCGACGAATCAGTCTCCAGCCATTTTCGCTCCGAGGCTTTGACCCACTCCCAACCAATCCGAAAATAGCTGTTTCCTCGAAACCAGTGTGTGTCTACCCATCGACGTTTACCTGTTTCAACGACCGATACCCCAAGCGGCTGTGACATATAACGTAGCAACTGCCAGGATGAACCTAAGCCCTTGATAAAGCAGGAACTGAGCGAATTTGGGATTTTTGCACATTCCAACCATTGGACTGGTCATCCAAGAAATTTTCCTCGATATCAAAGCGCAATCCATATTCTTGAAAGGATTTAAGAGTGGTCTTTTCATCACTAACAATGGCCCAAAACTCACCATTGACATTGTTACGACCGAAGACGAGATGGACCCCACCAAAAAGCGTACTCCTTGTGGAGTTTGACATTGTGAAAGCAGAGGGCTTCACCTCGTAGAACATGGAAATCTTTAAGCTGACACCATCCTTTTCCGGCTCGCCAAATCCAACTGTCCTTTTTCAAACGAATCCGATAGTGCCAGCCCCATTGGGTTGTCATGGCTTTCATTAAATCGGTGTGGACAAAGCCTCGATCTGCCAGTAAAACGACCTTAACCCCTTTGGGCAAGAGGTGTATGGCTTGTTGCAACATCTCGCGATAATCGTGTTTTGGATACAGAAGCACTGCGATGTTCGAGCACTCGCCAGACCACAGGCAAGGCACGTCCGGTGATGCACCACAACCAATCGCACCAGGCAATATTGATCCCAGAACAGTGAGGTGTCCAAACTCAAATAAATAGTGTCATCCTTCCAATCCGCCAAAGCTGCTTGAATCAAAGGTTTGTACAATCGATGGATGTTAATTCGAGCATTATGCAGCCAGCGTTGCATCCGGCGTTGCTTGCTTTGGGCATATTGGCCTCTACATGGAATCTCAGGAATCCAACGGGTCAAATTTACCTCCCCTGTTTTGATCACGGCCACCACCATCCACAAACAGGTTGTCAGGTGGCTCAGGTGAGCCCAGTCACTGGGTTGATCTATCCAGCTCTTCAAGGCATTGTATAGACGGGAGTTTTTTTCACAGCATTCCAAGGGTATGAGTGGTTTCTATCCTTAGAATGCTGGCTCCCACTCACTTTAGTCAAGGGCGGCTATCTCTCTCCAGATAAGTATTTGAGCACTTTTGACTTCATTTTTTGTCAGTCAACCAGGGTTTAAGCTTACTCTGATGACATAACACTAAGCACAGGGCAAGCACCTCTTATATAGTTCATTTGTTCCACAACTTTGAACAATTATCCCGAGTTCCTAATTTTTAGTTGGAACAATCTAATATTAAACCTAATAAGTATCTCTTAACCTCATAAACCTCATATAAAACCTCATATAAAAACTCATGTAAAACCTCATGTAATACCAAAATTGGTATAAAACCTCATATAAAATCTCATATAATACAAATTTGGTATAAAATATAATTGACAAAAATACAATTTAATGTATAAGACATTATACGTATTAAAAACGTGGTCATTTCGGCTCTAAAACCCTTGAAAAATTAAGAGCTGATTCGTAAACTCGCACTAAACCTTGTAGGATAAGGCTTGCGTAAAAATAGAACAATTGAACTATTTAATAGCTAAAAGACAATCATAGCAAGGCTTTCAGACTTCTTAAGATTTACTTTACGAATTAGCTCTAAGTGTTTCAGGACTTACGCACACAATCCATGGGTAGGGTGGGCAAGGTTTTGCCCACCCTACAGGTAGCCTTAAATTGAGGGATTTGCGTAAGTCCTATGTTTCAGAATCCAAACCCCTACAACCCATTACCTATAGTGCTACCTTAGGCATTAGTCAGTAAACCCATACTTTAGCGCTTGTCCCCGGCTGCTGCGGCTAAAAACTCATGTAAAACCTCATGTAATACCAAAATTGGTATAAAACCTCATATAAAATCTCATATAATACAAATTTGGTATAAAATATAATTGACAAAAATACAATTTAATGTATAAGACATTATACGTATTAAAAACACAGAACAACATCAGGATCGAAGTAAGCGATCGCTCTTTCTGTTTCCATTGCTGCTCTGGTATTTCCCGGAGCAATCTCAACAATTCCTACTTCCCAGGACTTACCATTATCTGAAAACTGTCCTAGTTCATAAACTGTCCCTTGTTCATGTTCTTCCTCTTGAAGATTGCTCAAATGAGCCTTAACAGCAATGTATTCAACAGGAATAGCGGTTAATATAACTGCCCGGTTCATAAATCTTTGCTAGTTAACGTCAGTCAGATGTCAGCAACTAATCATTACCTGGCTGTGATCTCAGCTTTTGTCCAAACTTGTTTTATTTTAAAGTTAACTATATTGTATTATTTGTAGATACATAAAATTCAATCTTGATTTAGTCTAACAAAAAAAATACAGGGAGTCGGGTAAAAAAATATCATAATTCATTTTATATACCTATAACAATTTTTTGGATATCTTGATTTTTTTATTTCCTGTTTCCAAGGCTATCAGTAAATTAAACTCACAAAAAAACGAACGCTAACATTTTTACTATGTGCCCTGTTTGCGATTCCCGATTCTAACTTCTACTTGGTGGTGCGTTACGGGGCGGGTCCAATACTAGCTACGAAGTTTAAAAGGCGAGCCAGCCCCTAACGCACCCTACGCACTTAATTATAAATTCTTAATTATAAATTCTTAATTCTATTCCATTACCCCTCAAAAAAAAATCTAAAAATCCTTGACAAATAAAATTGTAATCGTTATGATTATATATGGAAAATTCAAAAGCACTTTTGAACTATGCCTGACAACTTTCGCCCAGATCCACAAAACACTCCTGAGGATATCACTCCTAGTAATACTCCTCAGGAACCTTCCCCAAAAAAATACCCCATTAAGCACATTCTGAAGGGGTCTCGCCGGGCAATAAACAACACCATGCATACCCTTTATGCACGGGGTTACGCCGAAATCTCCGAGTGGAGCCCCCTTCAGCCGACTGGAATTCCTGGCGAATTCATCACCATGATGACCAAGTATTTAAATTTGGGTTAAACTCTTAAATTATAGGGGGGGTAACCCCCCTGGCCAAAGTATCAGGTTTGTTCACGTAGCGTGACCTTTGGTCAATCCTATGGGATCATTTCTGGATTGGTTTAGAAAGTTGAGGCATAACTAAAAACTCCTAGCCGTAGAAGGTTTTCTGCGGCTATTTTTTTTTTGCTTATTATGTTTTAGGGCATCGGGAATTGGGAATCGGGAGTCGGGAGTCGGGAGTCGGGACAAAAATTTAGATGTCAATTACCCTTACTAGTAAACGCTATACTTCCTGATATCAATTAGCGACAAGAATGGTACGATGGGTAAGGTGGTTGAATGCTTTCGCGTAGCGTCTCTTCCAGAGAATCGCAATCAATTTCAGTTCACAACAATGCTTTTATTGTGATTCATCCTACATCTGGTGGGATTGGTGAACTATTGAATTAGTACGAATTCAATTACAGTTAATCAACAATTGTTCTATTGTGATTCATCCTTGGTGGGCAGTGCATACCTGGGTGTATGCCAGCCAATGAATCTGTCTAGTGCACTGCCCACCCTACATCTGGTGGGATTGGTAAACTATTGAATTAGTACGAATTCAATTACAGTTAATCAACAATTGTTCTATTGTGATTCATCCTTGGTGGGCAGTGCATACCTGGGTGTATGCCAGCCAATGAATTTGTCTAGTGCACTGCCCACCCTACATCTGTTCTATTGTGATTCATCCTTGGTGGGCAGTGCATACCTGGGTGTACGCCACCAAGATGAATTTGTCTAGTGCACTGCCCACCCTACATCTCCTCCCGATTCCCGATTCCCGATTCCCGATTCCCGATTCCCGATTCCCGATTCCCGATTCCCGATTTCCAGCGCAGCTTACCAGACCCTACCTGAGTTTATGGGTTGACTGAGGGTTCCAGGCCCAGAGGCAGTAGTTGATTTTAAAACTGCGATCGCTTTTCCGTATTGAGGATCCCTACTAGTGCCACGCCATCCCGGTTGACTAGATAGCAGTTGCCGTTGCTCAAGGGTCAACTCTTGGCGAATATCGGGCACAATTCCTTTCAAACTAATATCTTGACCACTGGGTAGATAGTAGCGAGAGACGGTCACCGTTAAACCCGAACCATCGGATAAGGAATGGACAGACTGGACAGCAGCTTTACCAAAGGTGCGAGAACCGATAACAGTAGCGCGTTTGTTATCTTTGAGAGCACCAGTTAGAATCTCACTAGCACTAGCGGAGTTACCATCCACTAGAATCGCTAAGGGCAGTTGGGTCAAGGCGGTTCGATTAGCGGTGTATGCCTGTTTGCCACCGATCCGGTCTATAGTGCTAACAATTTCTCCCTCTTGCATCCACATCCGGGCAATTTCAATACTGGAAAAAAGCAATCCCCCTGGATTACCCCGCAGATCTAGGACATAAGCATTCACCTTCTGCTGATTTAGGTTACTAATTGCCCGTTGCATTTCTTCAGCTGCATGGGAACTAAATTCATTTAAGCTGATATAACCCACTCGCAGATTCCCTTCCTCCTTGACGCTGTAACGAACAGAGGGAATTTCTATCTGAGCTCGGGTTAGTTCTATCTCAAAAATGCCCTGGCCTGGTCGGGCAATCCGCAGAGTCACTGATGACCCCACTTTACCCCGGATTAGTTTCGAGGCATCTTCGAGACTTAACCCTTTCGTAGCTTTGCTATCTACTGCTAAAATCCTATCCCCAGCTTGAAGACCTGCCTTAAACGCTGGGGAATTTTCAATCGGTTCAATGATTAACGGGGTTTCGGTCTGCTTTTCTATTTCCATGCGAATACCCACACCAGACAGTTCACCAATAGTTTGGTTTGTCAAGGCTTGGAACTGTTCTGGCACTAAAAAGCGGGTGTAGGGGTCTTCCAAGGTTTCTAGGGCTTTCCGAATCGCTTTATAGGCTTCTTCCTTTGAAGCGTAGCTTCTGCTCAGAAGTTTGTGCCTAGTCGCTTGCCAGTCAACTTGGTTAAAGGTGTTATCGACATATTCCCGATTGACAGTTTGCCAAACTTCATCAACAATCGTTTTGGGGCTATCCTGAAATGCTACAACCACAGAGCTACCATTAATCGGTGTTGCCCAAGACCAAACTGCTGTGGTTGCGATCGCTCCAGTGAACAGAACACGTTTGAGTCGGGGGAAGTTTTTCAGGGATTGTCTCATGGATATAAGGCGGCAAATTACTTAATTAGTTAATTACTTAATTTATTTAGTTTTTTATAAATTCAACAATTATTGACGTTTCTAGGTACTACTGATGATAATAACCAAAAAAAAATATTTTATAGGTTTAGTTTCTGATATGATATACTAAGGGGATATTTGTATTTATGGTTATCCTGCCAACTTAGTCACCAAGTTTCAGTCACCAAGTTTCAGTCACCAAGTTTCAGTCACCAAGTTTCAGTCACTTAGCTTCACTCACTTAGTTACAAGAGAGGCTAGAGTTTTTTTATACGATTTAATAGTCTAATTGTAATATACAAAAATTCAGCAACTATGGCAGACTGCCGTTGTGCCAGTTCCGAAACTGAACTGCTCTGGGTACACAGACTGCCATAGCGATCGCAAAATAATCATTGATTTAGCGGCCAGCTCAGGTGGCTAGCTAAATGCGTGGTATCAAAATACTTGCAGCAATCCCGATCAACCCCCGAGTCTTGTATAGCGCCGCTGAAAATCCAGTTACTGTCGGGAGTTCGGGAGATGGGGAAATGGGGAGTCAGATCAGGGTTCCCTGTGCCCTGTTCCCTACTCCCTGTGCCCTTTTCCCTTCTAAAACCCAGGACGAAAGTTCCTGTAGGGTGGGCAGTGCATCAGACAGATTCACCAAGCTTACCAATCCCTTAGGTAAGCACTGCCCACCTACGATTAACCACAATAATCTCTAACCACCAGCAACAGCTGTGACAATACTCACTTCATCCCCATCGTTGAGTTTTGTTTCTGTATTCTCCAACAAGCGGATATCTTCCCCGTTCACGTAGAGATTCAAAAATCGACGGGGTTTACCCTGCTCATCGCACAGGCGTTGTTTAATTCCAGGACAATTAGTTTCCAGGGATTCGATCAGCTCAGAAACATTCGTTCCCTGACATTCTACTGTTGCTTGCTCTTGGGTATATTTTTGCAGAGGAGTAGGAATTAAAACTTTTACAGCCATAATCAATATCTTGCTTTTAATTCTCAATTTTGAAGGTTGAATGGTAAGCCATCAGCTATCAGTTATCAGTTATCAGTTATCAGCCATCAGCTATCAGCTATCAGCCATCAGCTATCAGCCATTGGCTGTAAGCGAGGCTACTGTTGGCGCAGCGTGGGCGTAGCGCCATCGATGCTTTTGAATAAAATCAGCTGACCGCTGACTGCTGACTGCTGATTGCTGACTGCTGACTGCTTAAACTAAAACTTGCTGCCATTCCAGACGGTCTAGGGTGTTAGCCCGCTCTAATGCTTGCTCGAAATTGTCTAGTTTTGGTTCAATTACCAAAGGTTCACCCACATAACCTTGAACGGCTTCTTGGGTCTTCAAGCCATTACCTGTGATGTAGGCTACTGTAGTTTCATCGGGGTCAATTTTACCAGCTTCTACCAACTTCTTGAGTACAGCAATTGTAGTACCTCCTGCGGTTTCGGTGAAGATTCCTTCGGTTTCTGCCAGCAACTTCATCCCTTCGATAACTTCTGCATCAGTCACGGATTCAATGTTTCCGTTAGTTTTCTTAGCTATTTCTAAAGCATAGATGCCGTCGGCTGGGTTTCCAATCGCAATAGATTTAGCAATAGTGTTCGGCTTGACTGGAGTAATAAAGTCCCGTCCTTCTTTGAAAGCTTGAGCGATTGGGGAGCAACCTTCTGCTTGAGCACCGCTGAAGCGCACTGATTTATCATCCACTAGACCCACTTTGATGAATTCTTGGAAGCCTTTGTAGATCTTGGTGTATAGGGAGCCTGATGCCAAGGGAGCAACAACATGATCCGGTAGTTGCCAACCTAGTTGTTCAGCCACTTCAAAGCCCAGAGTTTTGGAGCCTTCTGAGTAGTAGGGACGTAGGTTAATGTTCACAAATCCCCAACCGTGGCTGTTGGCTACTTCACAACAGAGGCGGTTGACTTGGTCGTAGTTGCCTTTGACTGCCATTAATGTGGGGTTGTAAATCAGAGTGCCCATCACTTTACCCGCTTCCAGGTCAGCAGGGATAAACACGCAGCAGTCGAGTCCAGCATGAGCTGCGATCGCAGCAGTAGAATTCGCTAAGTTTCCAGTACTAGCACAGGATACCGTTGAGAAGCCTAACTCCCGTGCTCTACTTAGAGCCACTGATACCACCCGGTCTTTGAAGCTCAGGGTGGGCATGTTGACAGCATCATTTTTAATGTAGAGATTTTTTAACCCTAAGCGTCTAGCCAAGCGAGTCGATTTCACTAAGGGAGTCATTCCCGTACCAACATCAATATAGTTATCAGTGGCAAGGGGTAAGAAAGAACGATAGCGCCAGATGGATTTCGGACCTGCCTCTATGCTTTGCCGGGTTACATGGCGTCTGAGGGTGCCGTAGTCATATTTTACTTCCAACGGACCAAAGCATTCCTCACAAACATGCATTGCCTTGGGCTCATACTCCGCACCACACTCTTTACACTTCAACTTGGTAAATGCGGTAGATGCCTGGGTTTTGGGAGTAATTGTGGCTTGGCTCATGGGTATATCTCTAATTACGTTCTCTAATTACGTTCAGTCAAGACTTGATTAAAAGTAACATACCTCAAAATGTCCGTCAAACATACCCGACTTTTTTAGTCGGGATTACTTACAGCCCTTACACAAGAACCATTAACCAGTCTAAACTACTGTCAATTTAGATACAAACTTTGGTGCGATTAGTGATATATGGCTGTGTGTAGGCAAGAGGCAAGAGGCAAGAGGCAAGAGGCAAGAGGCAAGAGGCAAGAGGCAAGAGGCAAGAGGCAACAGTAATCCCCCCGACTCCCGACTCCCGACTCCCGACTCCCTCGGTGCGCTTTCCGTAGGCGAATTAAATTCGCCACGGGTCGCACCGCTCCCGACTCCCGACTCCCGACTCCCGACTCCCGACTCCCGACTCCCTAGTAGCGCTGGTGGAAACCGTTATAGTATCTTTCCGAAAGCCGAAAATCATTTCCAATCTCTCAATATTTCCTCAACTATCCCATGGGCAAGATAGCCAAAACACATAAATTCATCATCACTTGCCTCACTACTCTAATTTTCATTAGTGCTGGCAGCGCCTTTGGTCAAGACACAGTTATCTTTAGCAGAAAAGATATCTTTCATCCTGTTATCGCTAACAACGGTATGGTTTCCTCTCAAGAAAGCTATGCCTCACAAGCTGGTTTAGCCGTTTTAAAAGAAGGTGGCAATGCTGTTGATGCTGCGGTAACCATGGGGTTTACCCTAGCGGTAACCTTACCGCGAGCTGGCAATCTCGGTGGCGGTGGCTTTATGCTCTTACATCTAGCCAAAGATAACCAAACCATTGCTATTGATTATCGGGAGAAAGCACCACTAGCTGCTACTCGTGATATGTTTCTCGATAATAATGGTGAGGTTGACCCAGAAAAGTCTCGATACAGTTATTTATCTGTTGGTGTTCCTGGTACAGTAGCTGGGTTAACCATGGCACTGGAAAAATACGGCACTATTTCCTTAGAACGGGCATTACAACCAGCTATAGAATTAGCAGAAAAAGGGTTCCCAGTTTCTGAAGATTTGCTCATATCTCTGAGATACTCTAAGCAGCGAATGCAGGCTTCTGAGGGGAGTATGGCTATTTTTTATAAGCCAGGAGGTGTCCTTTATCAGGTAGGTGAAATCTTAGTACAAAACGATTTAGCCCGTAGTTTAAAGCTGATTGCTAAATATGGGGCTAAAGCCTTTTATGAAGGTGCGATCGCATCGGCTATCGTAGCAGATATGGAAGCCAATGGTGGTCTGATTACCAAAGAGGATTTAGCGACCTATAAACCCGTGATTCGAGAGCCGATTCAGGGCACTTATCGGGGCTATGAGATTTATTCTATGCCACCTCCAAGTTCTGGAGGTATCCATCTGGTGCAGATGTTGAATACCTTAGAAGCATTTCCGATTCGGAAACTGGGACATAATACTGCCCAAACCATTCATTTAATGACGGAAAGTATGAAGTTAGCTTATGCTGACCGTTCTAAGTTTTTAGGAGATCCTGACTTTGTGGCAGTTCCCGTTGCTGAATTAACCTCTAAAACCTATGCTGAACGCATCCGTCAACGGATTAATCCCTATCGAGCAACTCCCAGTTCAGAAATTGCCCCTGGTAATCCTACTCAACCGGTAGAAAGCAATGATACCACCCATTATTCAGTGATGGATAAGTATGGCAATGCTGTTGCTAATACCTATACTTTAAACTTCAGCTATGGCAGTAAAATTACAGTACCGGGAACGGGTATTCTCCTCAACAATGAAATGGATGATTTTTCAGCTAAGCCAGGAGTCCCTAATGCTTTTGGGTTAACTGGAGCAGAATTCAATGCTATAGCACCGGAAAAAAGAATGCTGAGTTCTATGACCCCAACAATTGTGCTCAAAGATGGTAACCCTTATCTAGTCACTGGCAGTCCCGGGGGGAGTAGGATTATTACCACCGTTTTGCAATTGATTATGAATGTAATTGATCACCAGCTCAATATTGCTACAGCTACTAATGCCATTCGGGTACATCATCAATGGTTACCGGATAAACTTTTTATAGAACAGGGTTTGAATGGTGATACAACCCAATTATTAAAGTATAAAGGATATAAGATTTCGGTGAGTAATGCTATGGGGAGTACCCAGAGTATCATGTACATTAACAATTCATTTGAAGGTGCATCTGATCCTCGCCGACCTGGTGCCTTAACCTTAGGTTATTAACCTATAGCAATTATTAGACTCATGAGGTACAATTATCTGGGTTTTAGGGAGCAGGGAGCAGGGAGCAGCTAATAGGCAAGAGGCAAGAGGCAAGAGGCAAGAGGCAAGAGGCAAGAGGCAAGATGTAAAAAAAAATGTGTACCTCATAGCTATGGTAAACGCTAGAGTATTTACTTGAGCAATCCGTGTAGGAATTGTGGGAATTTTGGATCGTAACTTCCCGACTCCCTACTCCCTACTCCCTCGGTGCGCTTTCCGTAGGCGAATTAAATTCGCCACGGGTCGCACCGCTCCCGACTCCCGACTCCCGACTCCCTACTCCCTATTCCCTACTCCCTATTCCCTATTCCCTTTGCTATTACATGCCTCCACCAGAGCCTAAGAATAAATGCCTAGATTGCTTAGGGATGAAATTGGAAGGAACGCTGATTCCGCCAAACAAACAAAAACGTAAGTTTTGGCAAAAACCCTCTAAAATCCCGCAGATTAATTTATACCTAACCATTCAATTTAAGCAGCACTGGGAAGAGTTGCTCGAAGGTCGTGTTAAATTTGGACTCAAAGGTGGAGTACTGCGCCTTCATCTCCAACATGGTAATATCCCCTATGAATTCCGTGAGCTTGGCGGTTATATTCAACTGGCAACAGTAGGTAATCAACAGCCACCATGGCCTAATTGTGATCTCAACCAGCGTCCAACAGATTCTAATGGCAACAGGGAAAAAGGGGGAGGTGCCGTTACTCCAGAAGCTACCCAATGGCAATTCCACGAGAGATGCCAACCAGAATCTCAACCAGAATCCTACGAGACCGATGAAGTTTCCTGGTGCCACATTACCAATCAAGTTTCGGGGGAAAATCCTGCCTGGATTTTTGAAGAACAGAAGGGCAATGGTGTTTTATTTGGTTGCCTGAATCGGGTAAAGCTCGCCACTGTGAATGTCACTGCTTTACCCTGTCGTATCCAAGCAATCTTTGAAGTATCCCAGCGAGATATTTGTGTAACTGAAGTTGAGGGGTTGTGGTCTAATAACCTTACCCGCAATAAAACCGTTGTCCTGAACAGACTGATTGTGGAACATTTGTTGGTAAGTAAATTTAAGCCCTATCTGTCTCGAGTGGAATTGCAATATGGGTGAGGAAAAATCTCAACCGATTCTGCTCAGCCTGATCAAGCGGGTTGTAGTGGCAGAAACAGACAATCTTGAGCAGTTGACTGCAATGGTTGGGCTGAATCTGGCTGAGCACTTCACTGCAGCTGACTTAAGTTACACTGACCTCAGCCAAGCTAGGTTGATTGAAGCGGATTTCAGAGGAACAGATTTCCGGGGGGCTAACCTCCAAGGTGCCAACTTCTGTAATGCTGACTTGAGGGGGGCTGATTTCAGGAGTGCCAATCTAAGCATGAGCGACTTCAGGAGTGCTAATCTCCAGGGGGTAAGCCTTGGTGGTGCTGACCTGAGGGGGATACGATTAGATGGTGCTAATCTCAGGGATGGTGACCTCAGTGGTGCTGACTTGAGGGGAGCTGACGTCAGGAAAACTGACCTAACTGGTGTTAATCTTAGCGAGGCTAAATTGGGAGGTGCTTACCTCCAGGGGGCTAAACTCAGGGGGGCTAATCTGGGTAATGCGATTTTGAGCAGAGCTAACCTTCAGGGCACTAACCTGATCCGCGCCCACCTGGGGGGGGCTGACTTGAGGTGTGTTGATTTATCCCATGCTAACTTGAGCCGTGCTGAGCTTAGTGAAGCTAATCTCAAAGGTGCGAAACTGAGGGGAACTAATCTTAAAGGTGCTGATTTAAGTTTAGCAGATATGACCCAAGTCTGCCTGATTCGTGCTAATTTGAGTTATGTCCATCTGATTCGTGCCAACCTACGCAAAGCTGAGCTGATTCGTAGCGACTTAAGTCACAGTGATCTCAGGGGAGTTGATCTTCAGGGAGCTGACTTGAGTTTGGCTATCTTTGAAAATGCTGACCTTAGGAGTGCTAATCTCAGAAGTGCGAAGATGAATCTTGCTGAGTTAGATGGTGCCAATCTGAGAGGGGCTGATTTTAGTCATGCTGAAATTAGGGGGGCAAAAGTGAAAGGGGCTAGGTTCGCTAAAAATCGAGGTATTTCTAATCATATGAAACGGGTTTTGATGCGGTTAGGGGCAATTTTTGAAGATGACGACCGCGATAGCTCTACGGTGATTATTTCTCGTTAAGTTTAGTAAGCATTCAGCTAAAGCGCTACGCGCACGCGTGCGCGTTCAGTTATCAGCATTCAGGGAATAGGGTGCGTTAGGCAAAGCTAACGCACCGATATGATTGCGATCGCGAAGCGGTTACGAAGGAACATCGCATTTTTTTACGCAACGTTATCCCCTGAGGTACGTAAGGGAATTAGAGGCAGCAGGGGAGACAGGGGAATCAGAGACACGTTTGACGTTTCAGTCTTAGCAGGCTCGGGTGCTTGGAAAGGTTCCTCAAATTGCTCAAAGTGCATTTCGGAGACTGGTTGCTGTAACAATTTTTTTAATGCAATTTGCGGTGGGATTTCAGCAATATCTTCTTCGAGGATTTTAGTCAGCTTAATTTTGTCTTCTATTTCCAGAGTAGTAATTGCTTCAAGAAGAGACTCGAAAGGAATTAGCCTTTTGACAGCAGCTTGTATCATATTTACCTTCCGGGATTACGTGTATATGATTACTTAGGTTACTATAGTAACCCCAATTTACCTCTCTGGTAACGAGAGTTTATGTTTATTAACATTTAATTACAAATTATCATCTTAACTTATGATATTAACTGTTGACTATTTTATCAAAATATGTTTAATCCAGCCATAAAATTTTCCTAGCTATCGTTATTGTCAACAGATCAGGACATAGTATGAAAATCACCAAAAATGTAGTTAAACATACTATTAACCATGGTAAACTACTTTTCCCCGGCTTTATCAACAGGGATTATATGATGTCCGTATAATTACTCTAATAAAAATCTCCCCATCTCCCTATCTCCCGATCCCCCCATCTCCCCATCTCCCCATCTCCCCATCTCCCCACACTCGCCGCGCCCCCGCCCCAACCTCCCCACAGGTTTATTATGGGTATTCAACCGGACGAATAATCAAGATTTGGGAGTAAAATCACCAACATCCCTATAACTTCGGTCGGGTGTGATGGAACCAACAGAAGCACAATATCTAATTCTCAATGCATTGGATACCTTAGGATTACTAGAAAATACTGTTTATGACCAAGACAATGGCATTTGGTACATCAGCACTGCCAGCCTTCTTCTGCCCTTTGCTATGCTTTTACCAAATGGTGAAATTACCCCGATTACACCTGTAGCCGAATTATGAAGCCCTTAAGTGAATTACAACAACAGCAATATCAACGAATGATAGAACTCTCCACTCTGGCCCGTAAGCGATATCTGGACTCCGGAGGAGATCCAAACCGAGCCTCAGGGAGTCTACACAATGAAAATTATATGACTGCGGAAGAACAGCAGGAATTCTTGGTATTAGCTAGGGCACTTTCCGGGATTTATACTAATAATGGTTATGTTTACTGTCAAGGGCGGTCTTGGAAATTACCCGAAGTGTTGAATCAGGAATAAGGGGAAAGTGTGGGTAAAACCTACCCCTGCTCCCTGCTCCGAAGTCCCTGCTCCCTTCTTCCTTTAATACCACAAATTTCCCTTAATTCTGTTTCCTTTTCATGAGTGACAAGGTAATCATGGAGCCAATCACAACTCTTTGCCACTAAATCATCTAAATCGAAATTCCACAGTTTCACCGTGTTGTCAGAACTAGCAGAAGCAAGAGTCTGGCCATCTGGGCTAAAGACCACGCTATTGACCCAATCGCTATGTCCGGTGAGGGTTTGCAGGTGTTTGCCTTGGTGATTCCATAGTTTCACCGTCTTGTCCCAACTAGCAGAAGCAAGAGTCTGGCCATCTCGGCTAAAGACCACGTTATTGACCCAATCGCTATGTCCGGTGAGGGTTTGCAGGTGTTTGCCTTGGTGATTCCATAGTTTCACCGTCTTGTCCCAACTAGCAGTAGCGATAGTCTGGCCATCTGGGCTAAAGGCCACGCTAGTGACATTTGCTTTGTGTTCGGTGAGGGTGTGCAGGTGTTTGCCTTTGAGATTCCACAGTTTCACAGTCTTGTCCCAACTAGCAGAAGCGATAGTCTGGCCATCTCGGCTAAAGGCCACGCTATTGACAGGTTCGCTATGTCCAGTGAGGGTGTGCAGGTGTTTGCCTTTGAGATTCCACAGTTTCACAGTCTTGTCATCACTAGCAGTAGCGATAGTCTGGCCATCTCGGCTAAAGACCACGCTATTCACCCAATCGCTATGTCCAGTGAGGGTGTGCAGGGGTTTGCCTTTGAGATTCCACAGTTTCACCGTGTTGTCATCACTAGCAGTAGCGATAGTCTGGCCATCTGGGCTAAAGACGACGCTATTCACCCAATCGCTATGTCCGGTGAGGGTTTGCAGGTGTTTGCCTTGGTGATTCCATAGTTTCACCGTCTTGTCCCAACTAGCAGTAGCAATAGTCTGGTCATCTCGGCTAAAGGCCACGCTAGTGACATCTGCGCTATGTCCAGTGAGGATGTGCAGGTCTTTGCCTTTGAGATTCCACAGTTTCACGGTGTTGTCCAAACTAGCAGAAGCGATAGTCTGGCCATCTCGGCTAAAGGCCACGCTAGTGACAGGTTCGCTATGTCCAGTGAGGGTGTGCAGGGGTTTGCCTTTGAGATTCCACAGTTTCACGGTGTTGTCCAAACTAGCAGTAGCGATAGTTTGGCCGTCTGGGCTAAAGGCGACGGTTATGAGATATTGGCTATGTCCGGTGAGGGTTTGCAGTACTTTGCCTTGCAGATTCCACAGTTTCACGGTGTTGTCCAAACTAGCAGTAGCGATAGTCTGGCCCTCTGGGCTAAAGGCGAGACTAGTGACATCTGCGCTATGTCCAGTGAGGGTGTGCAGGTCTTTGCCTTTGAGATTCCACAGTTTCACAGTCTTGTCCCAACTAGCAGAAGCGATAGTCTGGCCATCTCGGCTAAAGGCCACGCTATTGACAGGTTCGCTATGTCCAGTGAGGGTGTGCAGGAGTTTGCCTTTGAGATTCCACAGTTTCACGGTGTTGTCCCAACTAGCAGTAGCGATAGTCTGGCCATCTCGAAAAGGTATCGTAGTCTGTTTCCTCACGAAATCCTGTAGGAGACAGCAGAAATGAACTATTGGTATCTGCCAGGTTAGATAAAACGTTTGGGATGATGGAGACAAAGGCAAAATCCTTGAAGGTGGAGTCAGGAGTAAGCTCATCAGTCAGGAAGTTAAAGTCGAAGCTCAAAACATCCCCAGCGTTGACTGTAATAGGTTGTAACTTGAGAGCGGATCCTTCTTTGGCATCTCCATTGCCAAAACCATCTATACTGCCTGGGTTGAACCCCAAGAAGTTTTCAAGTGCGCTATCACTTACAGAACCGACATCATTAGTAATTAAAGCCTGAAATTTTCCCTGAGAAGGAATACTGCCAAATGCCGCTGTCTCAATTCTGGCATCGCCGATAGTGTTCCAATTTATGAAGTTGCCAGTCTCAAATCCAAAAATAGTAGTCATCAGATTTTGTCTTTGGTAGATTACATGATTGACACAAGAAGGTCATTGCAGACAAACAAATTTAGACTAAGCTCACCTCAAGGCATCAGAAGTTGATACACCAGTTGATACACCAGTTGATACACCCTAAATCAGACTCGTAAAACCGATAATTTTTTCGTAGCTTCCCCTATAAATCAACATTTAAATTTTGTAGTATTCCTGAAAAATTAAAATACCTTAAGGTGTCTTATTTTTTTACCCTGAATGTTTTTGATATTTTGCTTGACTTGACTATTTATCAATTTATCAATTCTTTTTTTAAAGAAAAATACTTTTATTTAAAGTCTTCGTAAAGTTAAGCGTAAACTTGTTCAAGTTTTAGTTAAAATTAGGTAATCACAGTTACCTAGGTAACGCCCATAAACTAGATAGCATCAGTTATCTGAGGCATCTTCACAGATTTCAGGGATCGTAACACTGCCAAAGCCAGCAGCATCGAGTCATTCACAATAGGTTTGATTAGCTGTAATCCAACAAAGGCTCTGCCTTGATATCTGGAAATAGTGACAAATCCTGAAAAAAAGGGTTATAATAGCCCTCTGAAGACAAAACATTGATTAACCCTAACAGGTTGATTAACCTTGAGGAATTTACTTACAATTCCAGGGCTGGTCTATTTTCTCTAAGTACATTTACGGTTACGGCGGTCAACTCAGCAATTCTATAATCCCATCAGTTATTGAAGGGCAGTAAGGCAATGTATAAGAATTGCGTAATTGACATTAACTCCAAGCCTAATAAGGTTGATAGCGTTTGGCGTCTAGCCGAAACATTATCTGTAGAGGAAAAGGCTGAATTGATTGAGCGCTTGCTTGACCAAGAATCGGGTTTGATTGTGCTGTCAGCAACTACTCACTTAGCTGATTATATCCTGGCCCAGATGAGTCTTTTGTCATCAGAAGGCTTGCTGTACGTATTCAGGAAAGTTGCGGCTCAGCTGTCGAGCAAAGGGAATGGTTTGTAGATTGTTATCGTTAATCACCCACAATATCCAGCTTGTTCTTTTTTTGTTGGTGGTTAGCTGTCCGGCAAAATTCATCCCACACCTATGCGTAGCATAGGTGTGGGATGAATTTTGCACAGGGTATTATAAAATTGCTATAATATATTTACTGATAAACAAAGCCGTTCGCGAAGCGTGGCCAAAGGCCTTAAATGCTGGGCAAGTCAGCCACCTACGTTCCTTAAAAATAGAACTTATTGTATTGTTCCGGCTCGGAGACGAAACCTTATCAGAGCGATGCAGCGCGGTCTTGGGGGTTTCCCCCACTCGCTATTGCATCAAGACAGGGTCGCCTTAATCATAAAGTTTTAACCATGCATCTGCATAGCCTGCTAACCATTTTGGCTCCACTCTTTAAGCGGTAACTTCTGACCGTGTCGTTAATAAAGCAAGCCTACGTATCCGTTCGCGCAGCGTCGGCGAAAGCCGATACCGTTGGGTGGAGTTGGCAAGAAGCCTACACGCTCACTCGTTCGCGGAGCGGCTCTGTAAGAGCAGAGTCAGTGGAGGGAGTATGTCACTAGAGGCGAACAGCTGTTCGCCCCTACAGTAGTTAGTAGAGATCAACACACTCTCAGTGACAGCTCCCACACTGACTCTTTGAGTTCAGTGTGGGCAACAAGCGCCAATCCAGCTATTGCTTAGGAGGCGCTGGGCTTTAAGAACGGACTGCCCTGCCGCTCTGTTTTTTTGGTCTTTTGTTTAATAATGTTTTACCAACTTTCCAGCATTTTCGGCTTTGAAAGTCAGTATGCGCGAGTATAACACATCGATTGGTCTTTTGTGAAAGACTCTGTGCAAAATTCATCCCACACTCATGCTGCGCATTGAGATGTGGGGCTTCTTTTGCCGGAAGCTAACGACTAACCACTAACTTATTTCCCAGATTTGATGTAACCTCTACATAGACATACTCAAGCCGCACTGGTTGACGAGCAATGGAATCGAGGGGAATCCCATCAAAACATGCCATAATGTCCTTCAGGTCTAAAGACTCTGGTAGCCAAAACGCTAAATCATTGCCATAGCGGCGATGAGTAAAGCCTAATTCTTGGGCACGAGCGATCGCTTGTTCTTCTTGAGGGGTGTCTACTACTACAATTTCTTGAGCCGGAATCTTTTGCCGTAACTCAACCAAACTCCCCTCTGCTACAATCTGTCCCTGTTTAAGAATGCCAATTCTGTGGCAAAGACGTTCTGCTTCATCAAGGGAATGAGTGGTCAGCAAAATAGTAATTCCCTGGCCCTGAAGACGTCGAATCAAGTCCCAAATTTCATATCGGGCTTCAATATCTAAGCCTGTGGTAGGCTCATCTAAAATAAGTAATTTCGGCTGATGCACTAGAGCAACAGCAATATTCATCCGTCGCTGCATCCCACCACTGAGGGTTTCCACTGGACTTTTTGCCCGCTCTAATAAATTGACCGCAGCAAGGGCAGTGTAAACTTGTTTAGAGCACTGCTGACCATCTAACCCATACAGACGAGCAAAGAAATACAAGTTTTCTTGACAACTAAGGGTTTGATACAGTAAATTCTCTTGGGGAGCAACCCCAATCAGCTTTTTCGTTGCCTCGGACACTGGTTGGTTATTGATTGCGATCGCACCACTATCCGCTCGTAGTAAGTTACAGATGATATTGATAGTAGTTGTCTTACCTGCACCATTGGGTCCGAGTAAACCATATATTTCTCCCGCTGGAATAGTTAGGGTTAAATCCCGCAGAACGTTTCGATTACCGTAAGACTTACTTAATTTATGGATATTTAGCACTAGTTAAACCTTCAGCAATACTAAGGCAATTTAATCAGACTTTTTTTACGATAATCGGAGAATTTTATAGACGTACTAGGTCATAGATAACTGACCCGACTATACTTAAGTTTATTTATTTGTGCAAAACTCCTCATTCTTTAATGGTTTCAACTAGCTTACCCTGCACAAAACTCCCATGGGTAATTACAATCTCCTCTCGACCTGAACCATCCCCTGGTATGACAACCATGCGACTATCACCATCACTGAGGCAAAGCCAAACAAAAACCAGAAATGAGACTCGATTTCCACCAAACCCTTGCCATCAGCCCATACTCCCAGCAAGGCTTCGTTCATATGATAAATTGGGTTAAACTTAGCGATTTCCAGTAACTGTTCCGGAAACAAAGCAGTTGGTAAAAACGCACCACCCAAAATTAATAGAGGTACACCGAAGGTTCCCACTAAGGCATTAACGTCCTCAGTGCGCCGCGCTAATTGAGTTCCCAGAAAAAATCCCACTCCCACATAAGCAATAATACTCAGCAAAATAATCAATACTCCTAGCAACACGGAACCTTGAAACCTTGCCCCCAAAAATGCTGCTATGGTATAAACCACTAAGGCTTGACCTGTAGCAATGCAGCTGTGAGCCAAAAAAATTCCTAAGAAATAGGATATGCCGCCTAATGGAGAGATAAATAAACGCTTGAGCATGTGCTGTTCTCGTTCTGAGACTACCGTTGCGACGCTACCCCCCAAGCAGCTAAAAAACAAAGCAGCACCCACAAGAGTAGTTGGGGCAGCACGTTCAAATGCTTCAGCGGTTGATAGCTGAGCCTGTTCTGCCATAATTAAACCGTTGAGAAATAGCACAGTAATTGGAAAAATACTCCAAAATAATAGGCTACGCTGCCTTCGCCATAGTTCAATCAAGATTCGCTGTGCTACAGCACAGGTTTCCCGCCAATATTTCATAATTACAGCTGTTTTCAATTGGGTTAGGTACAGATTCTTGAGTTTTAGGGAACAGCGGATCTGGGAACAGAGAATAGGCAAGAGGCAAGAGGCAAGAGGCAAGAGGCAAGAGGCAAGAGGCAAGAGGCAAGAGGCAAGAGGCAAGAGGCAAGAGGCAAGAGGCAAGATGGAAAAAATCCTGTGTACCTGATTAGGTTAGTAACCGCTTTCAACTTTCAACTTTCAACTTTCAACTTTCAACTTTCAACTTTCAACTTTCAACTTTCAACTTTCAACTTTCAACTTTCAACTTTCAACTTTCAACTTTCAACTTTCAACTTTCAACTTTTATCCCAGCTTTTTGTCTTTAGATTACCGATCGTCTATCGATTACAAACAGCGTATCAAGGTCTCTGAGATAATAAAGAGCAAAGCAAGCTGCTAACATTGGCCATGGAGCAAAAAATAGCAAATTCTGATCAGAACAGGGGGTTAGATATTGCTGATATGCTGAGAGAGTTGATACCCCATGAAATACTAATAATAAGCTACCATAAGTAAATCGTTTTTTCCACTAAGAGTAAAAATCCGATGATGATGACTAGCTGTATAGCCCCAATAAGAGTAAAAATGCTGTTACCGATTCCACTAATAAAGTAAAAGTTTTCATAGACCGCAGCTGCATGTTCAGGAGGCACGAATTTATCGATTGTCCACATCAGCATTACTATAAAAACACTGAGGCGCAGTAGAAACAAAACTAGGGTAATTCGATTAGATGCTCTCATGGTAGTTAACAAGTAATAGATCGCAAGTAATAGATCGGATAACAGAATGATAGATCAGATTATATCTGCTAGCGTCGTTATTTTATACCTAGGCATAATGAACCACCATGGTAAGCATTCAGGTATCAGCCGTTAGCCGTACCCACTATGAATCCATGACTTCCGTGAGAAAGTATAGTTCCTAAAAGAGGTTGTTCGCGTAGCGTCGCCTTTTGGCCAAGGTTTAATCACCGCCTAACCTGTAACCTGTAACCTATAACCTGTAACCTATAACCTGTAACCTATAACCTGTAACCTATAACCTGTAACGGGTTAACCAGATTGCGATTGACC
>NZ_JAAHIG010000180.1:0-17645 GCF_010692305.1 Moorena sp. SIO4G3
TCAACTTAACTCTATTGCGAGTATAGTTCTACGAGATTATAGGGGTTTCGAGCCACGATCAACGGATATACACCCAATGCACATTGGGAGCTATTTTTTATTGCATTTACCCTGGTTTAATTAGTTGAATTTAAGTAAAATTTAACTAATTAAATTGGCTATACCGAACTGGCTGTGTAAAAATGTTATAAAATTATTATATCAGTCCTAAATGATTCGTGAAATATATTGGCAAAAGCCATCGCTATAACCCTTGCCCAGCAACGATTCCAGATGCTGATTTTACAAATAAATGATTTAGGATTGCTGTAGTATAATCCTGATTGGGCGGTAATTTGAGTTTTTAATAGAATGATTTTTTCTAAAAACCCCATCCAATCAGAGCTAGTCGGGAATAAGCGCGGTTTTATAGACACTAGGTTCGGTAGAGCCAAAATTCCCTTTGAAGGGTATAGTCTTCGCTTTGAGTTTCTCAAAAACCAGATTCTTGAGTTATTTGACGAAGTCATTTTATCTGGAAAATATACAGGACGCGGAAATCGTGTTATTGCTCTTGAAAAATCGATAAAAGATTTATGGGGGACAACCGGAATTGCCACATCATCTGGAACTATCTCTTTGCAAATAGCACTCATGTGTGCTGGAATCAATCCAGGTGATGAAGTAATAGTGCCTTCATTAACATTTATTTCAACAGCTTATGCTGTAAATGCAGTCGGAGGTATTCCAGTATTTGTAGATATAGACCCCAAAACATTAACCATTAATCCAGATGCAGTCTTGGATTCTATTACTAGCAAAACCGTAGCTATTATCCCAGTACATATGTATGGGCAAATGGCTGATATGGACAGATTACTGGATATAGCTAAAAAGTACAATCTAAAAATTATTGAAGATTGCGCACAAGCACATGGGGCTACTTATCATGGCAACTATGCTGGTAGTATGGGAGATTTTGGTTGTTTTTCTTTCTATAATGGCAAAAATATAGGCGGATTAGAAGATGGTGGCATGATAACAATGCAAGATACAAAGAATGTATCACAAGTCCTTCGTTTATGTGATTTAGGTAGAATCCCTGGAAATCGTTATAATCACGAGGTGTTTGGGCTAAGAGGGCGTATGGGAGAGTTTACAGCCGCATTAATAAATTTAGAATTAAAATTCTTAGAAGAGTGGAACCAAGGTCGTAATTATATTGCTAATTATTACAACGCTCATTTTGAGGGTTTACCAATACAGATTCCTTTTGTTGATCCAGGGCGGACTCATGTTTATTATCTATACACTGTTATAACGGATTCAGTCCAGACAAGACAGAAATTAGAAGACCACTTAAATTCTGTTGGCATCGAAACTATGAGAATATATCCGAAATTGATTCCAGATCAACCTGTTTATCAAAATGGTTTACCTCATCGGGTAGGACGATTAACAATAGCAAAGCAAATCGTGGAAAAGTTATTATCTTTACCAGTCTATCCAGAATTGGAGATGACCGATCTTAACAGAATAGTTAAAGCAGTGCAGCAAGTATTTTGCCAGTAGTCGATAGTCATACCAAATCCCCTTGATTGAGGAGGTGTTCTTTGTAGGGCAATTTATCAAAAAGGTTGGTAATCGGAGTATACCTGAAAGGTGTTTGAGAGGGCTTCTGGACTATGGGAGCAAGCGTGAGGATGATTTTAGCGATAGCGGTGGCATTCTCGCTTACTTGAGTTAGGTTGGGAGCGATCGCGTTTCCTAAGAGCTGATTCGTAAATTCCCTGTAATCCTTGTAGGATAAGGCTTGCACTAAAATAGAACAATTGAACTATTTAATACCCAAAAAACAATCATAGCAAGTTGATGTAGGGTGGGCAGTGCCTCAGACAGATCATCAAGCTTGCAAAGGGCGTTGGTAGGCACTGCCCACCCTACTAATCAAGATATTGCTGATCCCGTAGCGTGCGCGTAGCGCATTTCTTTATCGACAGCAGGGGCAAATAGAATTGCTCTGGAAATTCCTCAAAATGCCTTTGAATTTGGATAGATTAATTACTAAGTATTGCAATGGAATTCGAATTAAAAATTCTGCGGATTTGATAGTTTATATCCTGTTACATTTAATCGAGAAATTTTAATTTTGAGATAATTTTTTAGAAACATTTCCAGGTTTACCAGGTAATATTTATATTGAAATACTGAGCCGATGTTGAGGTAATTTCCTGTCAATAGGAATCAACTTCTTCTTCTGTCTTAATGTCAAATTTTGTGAATGTATTCAACATTTCTTAATATATTCACCATTTCTTGAGAGGAGTGTATATAATTGCGATCGGGGTGAAAGCTATAGGGCGCTGCGCGGCAGTCGCTAAGGGATTCCAGCGCTAGTAGCTTCACTAAATCTCCCCTGAAGACGGGAGGTTAAAGGACTCCCTTCTCGCTAGCATTTCTCTGGATAAGCAATAGATGTTTAACTACTCAGCGTCAAAATTGCCTGGAATTCAATCTTTGTGGGATGAATCTATTGGGGATTCGCGCGTATGTGTAGCCGTTCTGGACGGATCAGTTGATCTATCTCATCCCAGCTTTCAAGGGGCCCAGCTAATCAAGCTGCCTACACTGGTTTCAGATGCTCCTGTGGGGAAGATGGCTAGTCATGGTACTCACATTGCCAGCGTAATTTTTGGGCAGCATGGTAGTCCAGTTCAGGGAATTGCCCCCGGTTGTCGTGGGCTGATTGTGCCAGTATTCTCTGATCGTCAGAATCGTTCACTGTTGCAAATAGACCTAGCTCGAGCAATTAATCAGGCAGTTGAACAAGGAGCTAATGTCATAAATATCAGTGGAGGCGAACTCAGTGAATCTGGTGCAGCAGACCCCATTTTGGAAAAAGCTGTCCGTCACTGTCATGAGAATGGTGTTTTAATCGTTGCAGCAGCGGGAAATAATGCCTGTGAATGTCTTCATGTTCCGGCAGCTTTGCCCTCGGTGCTGGCTGTGGGTGCAATGAATGACCAGGGATTGCCAATCGATTTTAGTAATTGGGGTCAGGCTTACCAAAACCAGGGAATCTTGGCTCCTGGTGAAAACATCTTGGGAGCCATGCTTGGTGGAGGTACCACCCTAAAATTTGGGACTAGCTTTGCGACTCCAATTGTATCTGGGCTGGTAGCACTGTTAATGAGCATCCAGCTCAAACGAGGAGAAAAACCCGATCCTCACTTCATCCGTCAGGCACTGCTTGAAAGTGCCTTACCTTGCCACCCAGATACAGTTCCAGATGCTCGTCGTTGTCTGGCAGGTCGTCTCAATATTCCTGGAGCATATGAGTTGATTACTAAAGGGGAAACACAAGAAATGTCCAATCAGAATTGGGAGGTGGAAAGAATGCAACCCAGTGAAGCCAGTAATTTGGGTTCGGCTGAATCGGCTTATCAGCAGCAAGTCTACGAAACGAGGGTTGTCCCCAGTGCTACTTCTGGACAAATGACTGTAGAAGCTACTGCACAGACTGCACCGGTTCAGCAGGCCATGCCCGTTCATCATGGGCAGATGGGAGTCGTTCCCGCTGCACAGACTGCACCGGTTCAGCAAGGGATGCCAGTTCACCCAGTTCATTATCAGCAGATGGGAGTGGTTCCCCCTGGCCATAATCAACCGGTTCAGCAAGGAATGCCGGTTCAACAGGGAATGCCGGTTCATTATCAGCAGATGGGAGTGGTTTCCGCTGGCTATAATCAACCGGTTCAGCAAGCCATGCCCGTTCATCCAGTTCATCATGGGCAGATGGGAGTCGTTCCCGCTGCTCACACTCCACCTATTCAGCAAGCCATGCCAGTTCAACAGGGAATGCCGGTTCATTATCAGCAGATGGGAGTGGTTCCCGCTGCTCACACTGCACCGGTTCAGCAAGGGATGCCAGTTAATTCAGTTCATCATGGGCAGATGGGAGTGGTTCCCGCTGCTTCCGTTCAACAGGGAATGCCGGTTCATTATCAGCAGATGGGAGTGGTTCCCGCTGCCTATAATGAACCGGTTCAGCAAGGGATGCCCGTTCATCCAGTTCATCATGGGCAGATGGGAGTGGTTCCCGCTGCTCACACTGCACCTATTCAGCAAGCCATGCCGGTTCAACAGGGAATGCCGGTTCATTATCAGCAGATGGGCGTCGTTCCCGCTGCTCACACTGCACCGGTTCAGCAAGGAATGCCAGTTCAACAGGGAATGCCAGTTCATTATCAGCAGATGGGCGTCGTTCCCGCTGCTCACACTGCACCGGTTCAGCAGGCCACGCCGGTTCAACAGGGAATGCCGGTTCATTATCAGCAGATGGGAGTCGTTCCCGCTGCTCAGACTGCACCGGTTCAGCAGGCCACGCCGGTTCAACAGGGAATGCCGGTTCATTATCAGCAGATGGGTGCGGTACCCGCTATGACTGCTAACACCGTTGCTTCTAGTAGGGTTACCCCCAGCGGTGTCGTCCCTTCCATGGGATGTGGCTGTGATAGTGGGTCAAAGGCTTTGGTTTACGCAATCGGCACCATTGGCTATGACTTTGGCACAGAGGCTCGTCAAGATAGCTTTAAGCAGCTGATGCCCTTAGTGGATTCTCAAAACGTTAATAGAGAAGTTTCAGCAGAGAATGAAAATACTGAGACTGCTGTTCCTGCTAATCCATTTGATGTGAGGCAGATGACTAACTATCTTCTGGGTACTCCCATACTCGATGGCAATGGTGATCTGCAGCTAGATAGCCAGAACGACTATGAAGTCCGCCGTAATGAGGGAACAGACAACCTATCAGAAACTCAATCCCTGATTTGGACATTGAATCTAGAGCTGACCCCCATTTATGCTATTGAGGCCAAAGGTCCATCTGCTCAATTGGTGTACAAGCAATTGAGCAAGTTTCTAGAGGGGCAGGCTTTGCCACAAATTGCCCAGAACGATTACAACAAAGGATACATCGATAAAGTTTCAGTCCCAGGAATCTTAACAGGTAAAACCGTTCAACTATTCTCTGGTCAAGTTGTTCCTGTACTTGAACTGTATAATCTGCGAGGACTGTACGGTTGGCACATTGAGATCTTAATCCAGGATGTCATTAACGCAGTTATGGCAGGCGGCATAGATGAAAGCCTGTCGAATCAATTGATTGAGGCGACCGATTATGCATTAAGAGCGTTTCTACAACGCATTTACTACGATCTGCGTAATCTTGGTCAAACCTCCCAAGAACGTGCTTTCAACTATGCCGCGACCAATGCATTTCAGTTTGCAGATGCCTTAGTGACTGTACTACAGACTTCGTCGAGTTCAAGTGCTGGCTCTATGCAGCTTGATACCATTGGGGTTGAACGAAGTCCCTTCTGCCGAGTCGATTCAGACTGCTGGGATGTCAAGCTTAAGTTCTTTGACCCAGAAAACGATAGACGAGCCAAAAAAATCCTGCGATATACAATTGATGTCAGCGATATTATGCCGGTGACCATGGGTCAACCCAGAATTTGGGATGCCCTCTAGTCAGATATTTTTTTTAAAAAAGGAGAAACGGCCATGAAATGTCCTAAGCAAGCTGTACCTGTTCAACGTCCTTCCACCTCAGCAGCAATATCTAACGAGAAAGGGGTTAAACCTAGCACTACTGCCTTTGAGGAAATCCTGAGAGGGACATCAGGTGCATCAGGCTTGGAAGTAACCCTCAAATTCTGAGTCCAAATTGATTGGATTTGATGAGGCAAACTGGTCTGTGCTAGGTAGTTACAGACCCATCAACAAAGGTAAACATCCATGACGCGATCAAGTTATGAAACTACCGAAGCAATCTGTACCCGTTAAAAGACCAGACCTGATTGACCCTTCCACAACAGTAGACCTGCAAATATTAATAGATGCAGGGGCAGTGGATGAGTTGCGCAATCTTAAATTTGATTTACTTCATGGTGCCAACTATAACAATCCCATGAGATTCTTGATGCCAGCCAACTTCTGTGGCTGTCAGATATTCTCTGGACAGTCAAGAGCAAGATGCTCAACTACCTGTGGTGGGCTTTAGAGTTGAAGTATTGCTTAGCTTAGAAGTTGAGCGCCGATTTGATGGTGTTGGCTCGACTAACTAACTCCAGGATTCAACTTATTAAGAAAAGCCATGAATATTCACCAGGCAATTTATCGAACAATAGCCAAAAAAAAAAGCAAACCTCCGATTACCTCAGAACCTGAACCGACGGTTAAACTGACTGAAATTGTTGACAAATTCCTGGCAAAGCTACAGAAACAAAGCAACCTGCAACATTTTTCCTGGGTTGTTCAAAACGACCCTAATCTGGTAGCAGAACTGAACAAGATAACGGATAAAGGTGCCTTTGTCGAACAATTGCTGGCTCTCGCCAAAACTCAGGGTGGTTACAACTTTACCGCTCAAGATGTGATGACAATGCCTGGATCGTGGAGTGCTAATTCTGTTGAGGAGCTGATCTCAGCATTTTACACCTTGGCCCAGGGAAGCCTGGAACACTTTTTGACAGATGTTAAAAAATCTCCAGCCTTGCAACAAACGTTAAATGAGAACCTACAGACAACAACTGACAAAGGCCACCTTGCACAAGTCCTAGTCAAACTCGGTAAAGCAGAAGGTTATTCCTTTACAGCAGAAGATGTTGAAGAGGTCGCACAGGGAATCTGATTAAACTTGATTCAGGAGACACGGTGATGGAACTTCCCATTCAAGCTGGGCATGTCCCCCCTTGGTAAGGGTATATGTTAGGCGAAAACTCACATCTAATCAAGTAAGTAACAGCCCACTTCAGGAGAAATAATCATGAAATTACCGAAACAAACTGCACCCATTCAACGAAAAGTTTCCGGGACTACCCTGTCCTTGAATAATGGTGTCAATGGTGTTGAAGCTAGTGACCCTATAGATGACGTTGTTAAAGTTACAGAGGCTGTAGCTCCAATTGTAACTCCAGTTTTAACCGCAGCTATAGGCTCTCTTATCTAGCACTAATTGTCTCCTAGGAATGATCCTTCAGGAGCCTGTATAAATAGAGCCTTAAGAATTAAAACAGACAGCCAATAAAAATAGAAAGGAGAAACATCATGAAATTGCCTATCTCAGCAAAACCAATAAACAGAGATTCCCTATTTGTAGGTTCCTCGAATCAAAAAAACGGTATTAAAGCAAGCCAACTAGGTACATGCTTTGATAACCAAGGTATAAACATGGGAACAAATAACTTTAATCAAGTGGCTTGTTGTGCCCGACGTGATACAAAGAATGGGGGTTTTTGGCTACCGCAGGGGGGCGGAATACCAGTTAATTGTTAAGTTGTAGTTAAAATCGAACGGGATTGTGGGGCGTGGAGTTACCCTCAATCCCGTTTAAAATTTAAGCCCAACAAATCAATGAATTCTGCTTCTTTACCCGTTCAAGACATCTCTGATACGGCCTTCCTGACAGCCTTCTATCGGGTTCTGGAGAGCGATCGCCCAGACGCTCATTTTCAGGATCCCTATGCCCGGATTTTGGCGGGAACTCGAGGAAAGCAGGTCTTGCAGCAAATGCCCCAGCAGGAGGCCCACGCACCTGGGTGTATCGTGCGCACCTGTGTTATGGACGAGTTGATTATCCAGAGTATTGAACTAGAGGGAGTCGATGCAGTTCTGAACTTAGGAGCAGGACTTGATACCCGTGCCTACCGTCTGCCTTTACCAGCTTCACTCCTGTGGATCGAGATTGACTTTCCTACTGTCTTAGACTACAAAGCTAGTAAACTGGCTGGCATCAAGCCGGGGTGTATACTCAAATCTGTTCCCCTTGACGTGACCAATTCCCAGGCCAGGCAGCGCCTTTTTCGGGACATTGGCTCTGAGACAAAAAAGGTACTGATCGTAACGGAAGGGCTGCTTGTCTATCTGAATCCTGAGCAAGTTGCAGCCCTAGCTAGGGATTTGTGGGCACAGCCCCAGTTTAGTTGGTGGCTCACGGATCTGGCTTCCCATAGTGGGTTGCAGCTCATCCAAAACAGTCTGGATCAAGCTACAGCTAATGGTGAAGCCAAGCTTCAATTCGCTCCTGCCGAGGGGACAAACTTTTTTTGGCAATTAGGTTGGGAAACTACTGAATTTCGTTCTCTCCTAGAAGAAGGACAGCGTTTGCAGCGTTTAGACCTGCCTGAGGCACTGCTGGCGTTATTATCGTCCCCAGAACATCAAGAAAGTTTGCGCCAGTTATTTGGCTTTGCTTTGCTGAGGCGATCAGAAAGTGGAAGGGAATCATTCCTAACTGACTCTGTTTCTGTCTAACCATTGACAAATTAACTAAAACAAGGAGCAATAAACATGAAACTTCCAGTTCAATTTAAGCCCGTTAGCCGGGGCTCCTTAGGAAAAACTTATTTAGGCTTCAAGACTGGTATTAAGCCAAGTCAACAAGGTACCTGTTATATAGGTGTTGATGGCAACGGGAACTATGAAAATGCTGAGGGAAATTTAACCCCAGAAACCTGCTGTAGCAGGAGATCGCGCAATGGTCATTCAAATGCATGGCGTTCCCAGAATAACATTAGGGTAGCTTGCCCAGTAACTAATGATTGTGGGGCGTGTCTAAACCAGCCAGGCGGTACCTACCGTATCTGCAGACAAAACGGGTCTTGTTAAAGCATAAATAACTTTTCACTACACATCTATAATTCATTACTGGATCAATAGAGGAATTGGCTAGTCCTACCCTTCTAAACCAGTTAATCATCAAGTAGTTCTGTAAGGTGGGCACTTCTGCTGAATTTCCTCAATTTGGGCAATATTGCTAACC
Organism: Moorena sp. SIO4G3; assembly: GCF_010692305.1. Lineage (NCBI taxonomy): Bacteria > Bacillati > Cyanobacteriota > Cyanophyceae > Coleofasciculales > Coleofasciculaceae > Moorena > Moorena sp. SIO4G3. Next base: position 8,804 of record NZ_JAAHIG010000180.1, read on the forward strand.
AGAAGTTGCCCACCATTTCTGCAGAAAGCAAAGTACACCACTAGGGCACCTCGATTAATTACCTTATTGCAAGTTCTAGAAGGCTGTATCCCCTGAAAATAAGTTTCCATTCTCAACAAGACTGGAATTTTTCGAGGCGTTCAATACTTAGTTAGGGATATGCAGATTAATAGCATACCCTTTGTAAGGGCAAAAGCCTTTACCCCCACCAGCAGATAGTTCTGTTGGTGGGGTATTATTTAATTGCATATGCTTTGAGTCCGTCTTGAAATGTAATCCCAACAAATCAATGAGTTCTGCTTCCTTACCCATTCAAGACATCTCTGATGATACAGTATTCCTCACAGGGTTCTATCAGGAATAATATAAAGTCTGGTTGAACACCCTTAATAAAATCCAAAATCCCAGATAGGTAAAAAAGAGCATGAAACTTCCAAATCAAGCTTCACCCGTCAGGAGATTTGTTGTCCAGAACTATTCAGGTGTACAAGAGACCCTAGAGGAAGTAGCTAGCCAAAGGAACTCTTGGGAGTTGAAGCTAAAGCTGAAAAAAGAAAATGATTCCTCCTCTCCCTTCAAAGATATCAAGAAAACATTTGAGAATGGTGCAAAATCTGAGTTGGAGGAAGTTTCATCTGGGCAAAGCAGTACTCAGGAAACCCCTAACCCCATTCCTGAACCTCCTGATCAGATTCAGGAATACCCCAGTGATACTGGAGTTTGGACAAAATTGGGAAGGATTCTGCAACACCTAGCGATGCCAGCAATTTCCCGTCCGTCCGACTCTTCTGGCAGGGTAGTTTGAACACCCTTAATGAAATCCAAAATCTCAGAAGGGAAAAAAACAGCATGAAACTTCCAAATCAAGCTTCACCCGTCAGGAGATTGGTTGTCCAGAACTATTCAGGTGTACAAGAGACCCTAGAGGAAGTAGCTAGCCAAAGTAACTCTTGGGAGTTGAAGCTAAAAAAAGAAAATGATTCGTCCTCTCCCTTCAAAGATGCCGAGGAAACATTGGAGGAAGTTTCATCTGAGGGAAGTAGTACTAAGGAAACCCCTAACCCAATTCCTGAGCCTCTTGATCAGGAGGTTCAGGAATACCCAATTCCTGAACCTCCTGATCAGATTCAGGAATACCCCAGTGATACTGCACTTTGGACAAAACTTTGTAACTTCTTTTCCTGCATCAAAAATCCCCCCATCTAATATCAAGTCTGGTTGAATACCCATAATTAAGGAGATAGTGGGGAGGGTGGGGAGGGTGGGAGGTGTGGGGAGATGGGGAGATAGGGAGATGGGGGGATGGGGAGATGGGGGGATGGGGAGATTTTTATTAAGGGTAATTATCCCGACATGATATAAGTCAGGGTAAACCCATCTAATTTGGTAGAAATTGTAACATACAAAAATCTGATTAACTTTTTTAATTCGAATAAATCCCATCCTAAAGCGGTGCGACAAGGCGCGAGGTTTCCAACTCCTAGGTCGCCGCTCCGCGAACGCCAAGGGAACGGGCACCAAGAGAGGCAGTTTTTTTGTTCAAAGTCAACGAATTTTCCGCTGACTTTGAACAGAAATCAAAGGAGGATTTGCGTACACAACCAGAATGTAGAGTACTCTCAAATTGACCAAGGATAACAGGGCAAATAATTGATAATGAATCGGGCTTATTGAGAATAAACAGGTTGATTATGGATTTTTGATACTATTGTTTACTTTTTGACTGTAATTTTTAATACAAATTTATAGGCATTTAACCTGGGGGAAAAGTCCATCAGCCCAAGACTATGAATCCCTGGCAGCAGACGTAAAAGAGATTAAACAAAGGCTTACCTGTTTTATTAAAAAGCTGACGGCTGACGGCTGATAGCTGAATGCTTACCTAAGGATTAACCGTTGATAAATAATGACATGTCACTTCTGTTCTTTTTGTGCCATCTCCAACTCTTGTTGTGCCATCTCCAACAATTCCGGTACGGTCACAAACTGGTAACCCTGCTTTCTCAATTCAGTAATAATTACCGGTAAAGCTCGTATCGTCTTAGAACGATTGCCGCCACCATCGTGGAGTAGCACAATTCCTCCCGGTTTTGCTCTGCGGAGCACATTATAGGTCAACCGACGTTGGTTTACCGAGTAATCCTCTGAGTCAGCTGACCATTTTACAATCACGTAATTTTTTTTTCGGGCGTAAGCCACTAAGCCATTGTTCATGATCCCCCCAGGGGGTCTAAACAAAGAGGTCTTAACGTTAATAGTTTTGTAAATCCGTGCTGTGGTGTTATCAATTTCCTTAGCAGCTGCTAAAGGATTATGATAATAATAAGCATGGTTCCAACTATGGTTGCCAAGAGCATGACCATGGTCCACAATTTTCTGAAGCTCTTGTGGATATAGATAAACATTTCTCCCTACCACGAAGAAAGTTGCCTTAACATTATATTTTTTAAGGATGTGTAGCACATCGTTGGTCATCTTCGGCCAAGGACCATCGTCAAAGGTCAAAGCAATGACTTTCTGTGGAGTTTTAAGCTCAACTTCCTCGATATATTTTCCCCGAAATTGCGGAGGAACATAGTTAATCCGCTTGCCTCTCTCTTGCTCTGCCCATTTAGCAATACCTTGCTCCAAAGCTTTATCTGGCTGCTTAGTTAACGTTTCAACTTTCTTTGAGTCAGTTTGCTGCTGTGGCATTTGCCTAGTGATTAGTGCAGCAATATTTTGGTTAGCCCATCGACCTGTTTTCAAGCTGTAGGCAGCCATACAACTTAGAAGAGCAGCAATTATAATCCATGTACTGCGCGACCAGAATAAGCCCTCACGTTTTGCCAAAATTGGTCTCCTTTGCTCCTGCAAAAATACCAGGAAAGTAAATTATCATCTTTAACTAACCATCATCTTATAGAGTGGTGGCTAGCTGTTGCCTAATTGTCTGTTTAATTGTCTGTTTAATTGTCTGTTTAACATTAGCGGTCAGCTATCTGGTGACAATTGCTGATAGTAGATATTAACAAGACAATCGGTAACTTGTGCAATACTCATACCATCGGTTTGTACTTCAATAGCATCAGCTGCCTTGCGCAAGGGGGCTACAGCACGGGTGCTGTCCTTCAGGTCGCGCTGTTGAATCTCCTGCTCCAGCTGTTCTAAGCTCACCTCTTGCCCCCGGTTTTTCAGGTCTTGCTGACGGCGGCGTGCCCTTTCTTGGACAGAAGCTGTTAAGAATAGTTTGACTTCTGCATTGGGAAAGACATGGGTGCCAATGTCACGACCTTCAGCCACTACTCCTCCTTGACGACCCCAGCGTTGTTGTTGTTTGAGTAACTCACGGCGTACTGAACTCAGGGCAGCCACCGTAGAAACTTTGGCAGTAACGGACTGTGAACGAATGACCTGGGTAACTTCTTCTCCATCAACCCACACCTGAATCCCAGACTCTCCTGGTTGATTATTACTCAGATTAATTGTACACTTACTGACTAATTCTGCGATCGCAGGCTCATCCTCCAAGTCAATACCTGCTTTGAGCACCCGCCATGTCACAGCCCGGTACATAGCACCAGTATCAAGATACATCAATCCTAATTCTTTGGCTACCAAACGGCTAACGGTAGATTTTCCAGCTCCAGCCGGACCATCAATGGCCACAATTGGTTTACGGTGGGACAGGAGTATATTGTCAATTAAACGAGTTGTACCTAAGTGAACTGCGATCGCTAATAATCCTTGCTCTTCAACCTGTTCGAGGGGGGTCAGAGTAACAGGATGTACTAATTCCACATACTCGACCTGGATATCCTGGGTTCCAGCTAATTCTGACCTAACCCTCTCAATCAGATTGATGCGATCGCATAATCCACCTTGAAACGCTTTCTGAGCACTAAGCAACCCTTTATAGAGTAATGATGCTTGGGATTTTTGCTCTGGTGTCAGGTATTGATTGCGAGAACTACACGCCAGTCCCGACTTTTCCCGCACAATCGCACAAGGCACAATGGTCACTGGTAACTTAAAATCTGCCACCACACGCTGAATGATTGCCAACTGTTGGGCATCCTTTTGACCAAAATAGGCTCTGTTTGGTCGTACCAGATTCAACAGCTTAACCACGACAGTTGCCACACCCTGAAAAAAACCAGGACGAGAGACACCACATAGGACAGAAGTCATGGTTTTAGGTGGAATCACTTGAGTCAATTCATCACCCTTGTCCGCAGTGGGCATTGGATTGTCACCATACAACTGATCCACAGTGGGAGCAAAAATTGCATCAACTCCAATCTGTTGGCAAAGTTCTTGATCCTGAGCCAATCCACGGGGGTACTCCTGAAAATCCTCTGTCGGTGCAAACTGAAGAGGATTAACAAAAATGCTAACAATGACCAGAGAATTTTCTCGTCTTGCCCGCTCAATTAAGCTTAAGTGACCCTTGTGCAAGGCTCCCATAGTGGTTACCAGACCCACTTCCTTGCCAGGACCTTGACGTTCTAAGTAGCAGTGTAATCCAGCAGTTGTTGTAAACAGGTGCATAAGACTCTAGAGTTTAGATTCATCCGCGCTTATGCCCCACGTCCGCACCGTTCGCGTAGCGGCTCCGTAGGAGCAAGGTCGGCGTGGGATGAATGGCGGACAGGAACTTTGATACTTTGTTTGTTACCGTCTATACTGAAAATAGTAGGGTAATAAAATTAAGAGCTAACCGCCACCTACTAACTGCAAATACTAACTGAAAATAGAACGAGTTGTATTGTTCCGGTGCGGAGGGGCATCCCGTGTCGTCAATAAAGCTTGCCGAGTATCCGTTCGCGCAGCGTCGGCGAAAGCCGATACCGTTGGGTGGAGTTGGCAAGAAGCCAACACTGTAATCTCTGATTCAGTGTTGGAGTATGTCACCAACATAGTCTTAATAAATAGAAACCTCCAAGAATTACTTGACAATTCTTGGATATTTCTATTAACTAATAACTAATTAATTCAATAAAGAATTTCTATATGCACAGGCCCAGTGCCAGACCTGACCAATCCAATTATTCTGGCAGCTCCTCTGGACAAATCAATAATCCGACCCCTGACATTTGGTCCACGGTCATTAATCCGGACAATGACGGAGCGACCATTTCTGAGATTAGTCACTTTGACTCTAGTGCCAAACTGCAAGGTACGATGAGCAGCAGTCAGAGCATATTGATTGAATCTTTCGCCACTAGCAGTGCGCCTGCCATGAAAAGCTGAACCATACCAAGAAGCTACCCCCCTTACACTCCATCGCACTCGGCGACGGCTACGCCTTGCAATCGTTGGTACTGTTAGTGGTTGCCATGTCTGTGCTGAAGCACTGCTTTTGTTGAGAGAAGAAGCATAGCCGATAAGCATAGCGTTTCCTTGGAGATTAGAATCCGGAGAAGCTATTTTCTCTTCTGACTTTGGAATCCCGTCAGTAGTGATTAGCTCAGGCGCTGGTAAGCTTAAACTAGCAAGAGTTCTATATTGAGCTGGAAACTCGGCAACATCAAACATCTGCACTTGTTGACTTGAAAGTTTGTCAGCATCTTGAATTGTGGGAGATTTCCCCCCTGCCATCAGTGGTAAGTCAGGGCTATCTTTAGCTGTGTAGTCAAAGCCCTTAGCTGATGAAATATCAGTTGATAACAACGTACCCAAAACTGTTGTTATCAAAGAACCAGTGATGCAACTCCAACTTTTTTGAGTCATAGTTAGGTAGATAAAACATTATTATTCCAGGCATTTTGGTGCTAAATTAATCTAAATTAGCACTCAAAATTGCCCTGGATTTACTTGCTTAAAGTAAACTTGTTTAATATTACACTACTAACCAAATACTATTATAAAGTTTAGAATAATAAATTCAAGTTTAGTACTACTTAAAATCCTCAAGCGAGCGAATTATTTTTGTTTACGAATAACTCAAACTTAAGCCAGGAGTGAAGTTATATATTTTTAAAGTTTAGTTAAAGTTGGAGTTTCTGAAAAAGCGATGCCTCAGGTGTGACCCGTGGCGAATTTAATTCGCCTACGGAAAACGCACCATTACGGTCTTGGGGAGGCAGCGCGGTCTTGGGGGTTCCCCCGGAGACGAAACCTTAGATAGGGTCGCCTTTATAGTTAGCAGGTTATGCAGAAAAGGGTTAAATATTTGTTAATAGCGATGCAGCAAGGGAACAGGGGGTTTCCCCCACTCGCGCTTTGCATGGCTGACAAGGCGACCCTATCTTACGGTAACTTCAAACCATGAGCGACTGCCGTGGTTTCCCCCATGAGCGACTGCATCAAGACAAATAATTAAGCTGTGGCGCATTTAAATTGCCTATTTTTGAGTCAGCGTGAAAAACCCCACAACCCTCTCTCCTCCGCCTGAGCGACCCTACCTTTTTTTCGTTCAATAGATAAATTAGAAGCCTCATAGCTTAGTTGGGCTTAGGCTATCCACTTAAACAATAAGCATTCAGCCTAGGGCATTAGCTGAATGCTTACTTTAAGCAGAGACACAGATGATACTGATACTAATTCTTGTCTCTAGCTGCAACAAATTTTTTTTCACCTTTGGAAATGGGAAATGGGGAATGGGGAATTGGATTACGATTAGCCATTACCCATTAGCCATTACCCATTTCCGTTAAAGATTGAAGTTAATATAAAACCTCTAGACGCACAGCAGCAGTGCCAGATCTTTCAACTCCGATAACTCGGGCTGCTGCTCTGGAAAGGTCAATAACGCGATTTCTGCTGTGCGGTCCACGGTCATTAATTCGCACAATGACGGAGCGACCATTTCTCATGTTAGTCACCCGCACCCTAGTCCCAAACCGCAAGGTACGATGAGCAGCAGTCAGGGCGTATTGATTAAATCGCTCACCACTGGCAGTGCGGCGGCCATGGAAACCTGGACCATACCATGAAGCCATACCCCTCATCTGACTTCTTACTCGCCGACGAGTGGTACTCCTAGCTACTTTCTGTACTGTTCGTGGTTTTGGTGCTGGCGGTAAGTCCGCAATTTCTTTGAGAGGGGGAGCGTAACCGATCAGCCTTCGCAATCGATTAGTAGCTTGTAGAGCATCTTCAGCCAGGTCTTTGGTGGTATCTGGCAGAATTGTATTCTCATCAACTTTGACTAATTCTTCGCCATTGACTTGGATGCTGTAGCTTTTGTAGGAACCATTCCAACGGACAGTGATTGACTCAGCATTGACATTGTTGCCATGAAGTTCATTGATCCGAGCAGCAACCACTTGAGCCCGCCGGATTGAATCATTTTCTGACCCATTCGCATCCGATATCGTAGCGTTGCCTGGGGCAACAGAAGACGGAGTTGCTATCTTTTCAACCTCAGTAGCAACTATGTCTTTGGTAGGGTCAGCATTGATTTCCTGTGAACCTAGGAAAGTCAGAACAGGAATACTACGGACATACAGTGTAGCTGCCTGACGTCCTGCAAGTTCATAAGCATAAATATTGGTAATGATTTCATCAGGTTTAGCAGTTCTCAGTTGCTCTGGAAACTCAGCCACTTGAAACTCTGGTGTTGGCTGAGCTGGTAGTTTTTCTATTGCTGCAGTTGCGCTAGATGGCAATTCTTCTGCCAGTTGAGCATCAGAATTTCCTGTCACAGTCTGAGTAACTGTCTCAGCAGATGAGACAGGAATTGATATTGTTGCACCGAGAACTGTTGTTAGGACAGAAACGGTGATGCCACCCCAAATTTTTTCATTCATAGGTCTGTAGTCTAAGATAATTGGCAGTTTTAGGCATTATGGTGCTGCAACAAACGCAGTAACATAACTTAAACTTGCCCATTAACTCCTCACAAATGGTTATTTCCTCACAAATGGTTATTAGTTAGATCACTAATAATCCTGAAACAGACTACCATGAACTTTCTGATGGTGGAATCCCCATGTTATGAAGCTGTTACTAATAAATTGTCAAAATCGACGGTTGTAGATTCACCACAAACTAAGTTATAATAGCAGTTATAGCATTTGTGAACTTTTTGTGAAGTAACGCCAATAATAGTTAATTCTTATCAATCCCATCAAGATCTGTGAAATAACTAATGAATCAGCTTCAACAAATTTCCGACCTAAAGTAAACTTGAATACAGACTAGGTGCAAGCAATTCTGGTAAAGAAGGGCACTTACCACAGCGTTTACCACGGCGCTTACCACGGCGCTTACCACGACCTTCCTCAACACACTACTGATCTCACCCTATTTGCCCCCTAGGTCTTGATCGACGCTACGCTTTGACACTCCCCGTCCTAAAGGAGCGGGGATTCTTCAATCAACGACCCAGCTTGCTCAATCAGGCCGGAACCAGAAAGAGTAGAGGCTAAATCTCCTGAAGCGTTTCGGGGAACCCGTTCGCGTAGCGTGGCCTACGGCCTCCGCTACGCGAACGGGTCGATAACCCAAGTTCCGACGTGCCCCGTCGTACTTATAGCTCTGTTTCGGATATTAATAGCGGCATTGTGATCTCTATCTAACTGGCAACCACATTTACAGGTGTGGGTTCTAGTAGATAGGGACTTTTTGACAACCTCGCCGCAATCAGAGCAACTCTGGCTAGTATAGGCAGGATTTACTGCAACAGTTATCCGACCAAGCTTAACTCCAAAATGCTCTAACCATTTCCTGAATTGATACCAACCTGCGTCATTAATAGACTTGGCGAGACAGTGATTTTTTACTAGATTCTTATTAAACTAAGCCAGTGAGTCACCTCACTGACTCGTCTTCAAAACCGGACGTGAGAGTTTCCCCTCATCCGGCTCCTCGTGATAGGAACCATTTTTTCATTGGTACCTCTTTACACTAGAACGGG
>NZ_JAAHIG010000181.1:0-17503 GCF_010692305.1 Moorena sp. SIO4G3
CACAACTAATCAAGACCCTGACCCGGTGATAGCTTCGCGAAAACAACATGAGAAACGATGTTATCGGCTGGAATTCAAAATACAAACGTACAAGTATGCTGCTGAATAGTTTTGTCAGTCAACCAGGCCTACACCCACGCGCTCACCCTATCCTGACTCTGAACGCCGTGCATTGAAGAGTGGAGTGTTGTGGAATTAAAGCTAAAGCTTTTCAGCATGCTAAAAATATGCTACCAAAACGAGAGTACCCAAAACTGATTAGGAGAGCATTAATGCATTTTCCAACGCGGTACTTCCTCCTTGTTCCGGTGACTGTACTCATGAGCTTATTGACCGTTAGCTGTAGTGGCAAAAAAGTTGAATGTCAGAAAATTATTGAAGTGGCGAACCAGGCCGTTGAAGAAGCTAAAACCCTGACTAATGGTGGAGAATCAAGTGATCCCGAGGCAATGCTCCAGGCAGCTGATGCTATGGAGGGGGCATCTCAAGACATGGAATCGATAATAGTTAAGGACGAACAGCTCCAAGACTATCAAGCTGGTTTTATTAATATGTATCGCAATACCAGCAAGGCGACTCGTGACTTTGTAGAGGCTTTTAAGAAGCAAGACCGCTCAGCTGCGGAGGAAGCTTTGAGCAATTTGCAGAAAGCCACCACCCCAGAACCAAAATTAGTGGCGGATATTAATACCTACTGCTCAGCTAACTAGGGGGTTGAAACAGTTAATAAAACCCTATTATTACCTCGACGTCTGTATTGCCAAAGAGGTTGTTTAGATGTCTTGTGGCGGGCTGACTGCGCTATAGAATCGCTATCTAGAGCGCAGCTGAAAAACCCTATATTTTTATATCCTGGTTAGGCAATACCCAAAATACCGTAGTTGCTAGGTCTATAGTAAATTTACGATTCAAGTCTATGGTATTTTTCGTTTGTCAAGTAGTGCTAGTAGTATATTTAAACAATCTGCCTTTGATATCTAGTCAGTAATCTCGGAGTTTTTCAAACCCCACGTTTGAAAACGGGGGCTTGAAAAACTCATAGCTGACCCGCCTCAGTCCTTGGGCTTTGGCGCACGCTATGCCGTAGACGAAACCGTAAAACCCGTTGTAGAAAGTCTAGGTTTCTTAACCGAACCCGCCCTGATAGTTGGTTACCACCGAGTCTCATGCATCGGGTTTTCACCACAATCACTTGGGTTAAAAAGCTGATCATATTTTCTCCTATATCAGGCCTTTATCAAGAGCTATTCCGGTTCGATATGCAGAATATAGAGAACCATAAACTCAACGGTTATGAGTATAAATATGTAAAATTTTCTGGTTATGATGTCAGAGAATATCTATTATAAAAATGGGGGAGAAAATGCGGATATTGTGGTGCAATTGAGACCCCGTTAGAAGTCGAGCATATCACGCCTAAATCAAAAGGCGGTTCTAACCGAGTTTCTAATTTAACAATAGCCTGTCGCGACTGCAATCAAACTAAAGGCAATCAAGAAATCGAACAGTTTCTATCTGGGAAGCCAGAGGTGTTAAAACGAGTTCTATCTCAGGTTAAAAAGCCTTTAGCCGATGCTGCTTCGGTTAACTCTACCCGCTGTTCGTTGTACGAGGAACTGAAGTTAACAGGACTGCCTGTCGAAAAAGGTTCAGGAGGATTGACCAAGTACAACCGTCGGTTAAACTTACCTAAAACCCATTGGCTTGATGCCGCTTATGTAGGGGTTGTAGACAGCCTTTATGTTGAAGTTAAAAAACCTTTACTGATTGCCGCTAAAGGTCACGGGACTCGTCAAAGTTGCAGAACAAATAAATACGGATGGGTGCATCTCATATTTGTAAAAAAGTTGCGTAGGGTGTGTTAGGGGGGGCCTCATTTTCCGCTCAAGCGCCAGGGTTTAGACAGCCCGCCCCGTAACGCACCACCTTGTCAAACAACTTTTAGGAGATGCACCCATACGGATTCCCCACTCGCCATTGTTCTAGAACCAAGATTCATCAGGGATTTAAAACCGGTGACATTGTTCAAGCAATTGTCACCAAAGGCAATAAAATTGGGACTTATGTGGGACGGGTTGCCACTCCAAAAACTGGATCATTCAACATCTCGACTGTTAACGGACTGATTCAGGGAATCAGTCATAAATATTGCAGCACTGTACACCGGAAGGATGGATACTCATACAACTTCTAACCAGGAAGCCCTGTCGGGCTGCTGTTTATGTAAGGGGGAAAATTCCTCCCCATACATGAATGACAGGGGTATCCATTTTCCCCCTTACCAACCCCAAATATCTGATGAAATATGCCTTGGTTCATGAGTGGTTGACTCCCAAAGCAACTGGTGGCTCAGAACTGGTAGTGCAAGAAATACTCAAACACATTGATGCCGACCTGTACGCCCTGATTGATTTTGAATCAACCAATCCCCAGAGTTATCTATATCAGCGCTCTATTGGCACAACCTTCCTACAGAACTTACCCTTCGCTCGTAACGGGGTTCAGAAATATCTGCCGCTGCTACCCTTAGCGATTGAACAGCTGGAACTAGGGGAGTATAATATTATACTCTCCTCTTCCCATGCTGTTGCCAAGGGTGTCCTTACTAGTCCCCAACAACTGCACATCTGTTACTGCCATACGCCCATGCGTTATGCCTGGGACTTGACGTTTGATTATTTGCGCAGTAGTTCTATGGGACAGGGTTTTCCAGGGTTGATCACTCGCTATCTGCTTCATCGGTTACGTCAGTGGGACGTGATTACAGCAAATCGGGTGGATTACTTTATTGCCAACTCTCATCACACAGCACGGCGGATCTGGCGCTGCTATCGGCGTAGGGCTGAAGTGATTTACCCACCGGTTAATATTGAACGTTTTCCTTTCCAGGAAGAAAAAGAAGATTTTTATCTGACCGTTTCCCGGATAGTAAGTTACAAACAAGTATCTTTAATTGTTCAAGCTTTTAATCAACTGGGATACCCTCTAGTGGTGATTGGTGATGGCTCAGATTTAGCAGGGATTCGCAACTTGGCTCACAAGAATGTAAAATTTTTGGGATTTCAACCCAATCAGGTGGTTGAGCAGTATATGGCTAAAGCTAAAGGGTTTGTCTATGCTGCCTGTGAGGATTTCGGCATTGCCCTGGTGGAAGCCCAAGCTTGTGGTACGCCGGTGATTGCCTATGGTGCTGGTGGGGCACTAGAAACAGTTCTAGATATTCGGCAACATTTAGACAGTGGTACAGGTCTATTGTTTCCAGAGCAAAGCTCAGAGGCTTTGATTGAAGCCATGGAAACCTTTGAGACCTTGGCAGGAAAGTTTAATCGGGAAGCGAGCCGGTTAAACGCTGCCAAATTTGCCCCCAACATTTTTGCTGATCGCTACCTGACATTTCTGGAAAAGTGTTATCAAGACTACCAGTTTTAATTTCTCTGGTAAAAAATTAAATATCCGAGCTGGCTATGGGCTATAGCGAGTGTCTCGTAGCTTTATGATTATGACGTGTGGTGTGAATTGAAGGAGTGAGATGACTGCCGAAAGCCAACTTAACTCCGTCAAGATATTGCGAGCATTCGTGAAGCGAGGTTTTCAGCCCCTCGCTTCACGTCGTAGACACAAGAATCTGACTCGCTATCGCTTAGACGGAAATTTTACCAAGCGACTGTTTGATGTGACCTTTTCCCTATCAGTTCTGATTTCGTTTTTTCCCGTTTACCTGCTACTGGCATTGCTAATTGTGATCAGCTCACCTGGACCAATTTTTTATGTTCAGGAGCGGGTGGGTAAAGACTACAAACCTTTTGCTTGCCTGAAATTCAGAACTATGGTGGAAAATGCCGACGAAATGTTGCTAGAGATGATCGAAAAATCCCCTCAGATACGGGAGGAATTTCAGGATAATTACAAGCTCAAGGATGATCCTCGAATTACTGGAATTGGAAAATTTCTACGGCTGACTAGCTTAGATGAGTTTCCTCAGTTCTGGAATGTACTCAACGGACAGATGAGTGTGGTTGGTCCAAGACCGTTAGTGCCAGAGGAATTGCCCAAATACGGGCGTCACATGGATAAAGTCTTGACAATTCGACCCGGAATTACTGGCTTATGGCAGGTTTCTGGACGCAATGACATACCTTACCACCGCCGTGTGCAAATTGATGTTTACTATGTCAGTTTCCGGAATTTTTGGCTGGATTTATGGATCATATTGAAAACCATTGGTGTTATTATTTTTCCCAAAAATAACGGTGCTTACTAGAGGTAACTGGTGCCTGCTAGAGGAGAGATTAGGTAATGGGAGAGATTAGGTAATGGGTAATGGGTAATGGCTAATAAGCCCAGTTGCCAATTACCCATTACTGATACCAAGTTGCTCTCAAACCTATTATTTAACCTATTATTTATCAGAGTGGGAGAGTTTGAGAGGGAAAAGAATACCCCGTCCTCTTAGATCGGGGATGAATTTTCCCTCTCAAATAGTATTAATATAAAAAGTAAGGGTCTCAAAAAAACTGGGTATTGACCCTACTCAGCTACCCTGGCCTATGGCCACGCTACGCGAACGGTGCGCGGGAAAGTTACGCCCATGGAGATAACAACCAACTATGTTGTGCCTGGGAATCCCCATTCCTCTTAGGATGGGGAAGTTCAATGCTTAAGGGCTCAATTGAACGGAATTGGTAGATGGGAGTGAACAAGCTCCTATCTACTACCCATGTCTTGATGCAGTCGCTCATGGGGGAAACCCCCAAGACCGCGCTGCATCGCTAAATGCAACTCGGTATGATTAGCCACTATCAGCATAGTTTGTTGATATGATCGCGCTATCAAACCGGAGGTAAGATCAGATGAACAAAGCAGAACTACGCCGATCCCTGCTTCAAAAGCGCCAGTCTATGTCTGTAGAAGAATGGCGGCAAAAAAGCGATCGCATCTGTAGCCATCTGCAATCTTCAGCCCTAGTTACCCACTCACAAACAGTCTTAGCCTATTTCAGTTTTCGACAAGAACCAGATCTAAGTCCCCTATTTACAGACACTAAGCACTGCTGGGGACTACCCAGATGTGTGGGAAAATCTCTCTTCTGGCATAGCTGGAAGGCGGGCGTTCCATTGCAAAAAGGAAATTATGGTATTTTAGAACCCAAACCTAATGCTACCACCCTAGAGCCAAAGGATGTGAATTTAATCCTTGTACCCGCTGTGGCTTGTGACCAGCGGGGGTATCGTTTGGGCTACGGTGGTGGTTTCTATGACCGACTGCTGAATTCACCAGAGTGGGATTCTATTCCTACCATCGGCATTGTATTTGAATTTGCCTATATACCTCAACTACCCATTGATGAGTGGGACCAAGGCTTGCACAGTGTTTGTACAGAAACAGGATTCAAGAGGGTGGAACAGATCTGAAATTCCTTGTTCGATACTGTTTCATACTATTGCTGTACCAAGACTGGAGACTTCATACTTCATTTAGGAGACGACTGGCAATTAAGTGCTCCCTTTGGATAAGCAATACGTTGGTGATTATATTGTTGCCAAACTCTGATAAACACTTGGGCAATTTTTGATAAATCCTGCCGGGTTAGGCCAGAATCCACTAATTGGTTGTCCTGCCAGCGAGCTTTGAGAATTTTATTGACCACCGTAAGAGCAGTTTCCGGAGTGACCTCTTTGAGTGAGCGTAGGGCCGCTTCACAGGCATCAGCTAACATAACTACACCAGTTTCCTGGGACTGGGGAATTGGACCGTCATAACGAAAATATGACTCGTCCACAGACCCAGTACCTTCGAGTTGGGCTTTTTGCTGAGCCTGGAAATAAAAATAGGAAATCAGCAATTTCCCCTGATGCTCTGGGATAAAGTCCCGCACTGCCTTGGGTAACTGGTGCTTACGAGCCATAACCAGTCCTTCGGTAACGTGCTTTTTGATAATTTCAGCACTCTTGAATGGATCATTAATCTCATCATGCTTGTTCGGACCACCCATTTGATTTTCTATAAACCCTAACGGATCGTGCATTTTACCAATGTCATGGTAGAGCGTACCTGCCCGAACCAGTTCCACATTACAGTGGAGTTCTTGAGCCGCTGCTTCTGCCAAAGAAGCAACAAACAGAGTATGTTGAAACGTTCCAGGTGCCTCAGTAGCTAGACGTTTGAGCAGGGGACGGTTGGGATTAGACAATTCTGCCAGACGAATCGGTGTCACCAGGTCAAACAAACGTTCCAGGTAAGGTGATAGGCCCAGGGCGACAATACTCCAAGCTAAGCCAGACAGAGCGAATAACAAGGCTCCTGGCAGAACTGCATACCAAATTGTACTAGCCGTGGCACTAATAATCAGATTGATAATCAGGGAAACGACACCTTGAGTTAAGCCTACCCCAACTCCCAAAACAGCCAATTCCTCTCGCGATCGCATTCGTCCTGCCATCAAGGCACCCAGTAAACCACCAGCAACATTTGCCAGTACTTGTTCTCCAGTGACTTCCATACTAAAGGTCACTAAGCCTGTCAGTAAAACCACCACTGTCACGCCCATGGTAGACCCATAAAAGTTCCCTACTAACAAACCAATAGCAGGCATAGTGTAGGGAATCTTGAAGAAGGGACTCTTGAAGAGTATTGATATTGGCATACTCAGCGTCAGTAGCAATACCAAAATGTAGTCCCGCCGTCTCCATTTCGGGTGAACTCGCCGTTGCACTAAGGCAAAGATGCCCACCGTAGTAGTCACCAAACCACCAAATCCCATCAAACCCGGCCAGTTAATTCCTCGACGGCTTAAGTCGAAATAATCCAGTAGTACAAAGTCTGTTTGAGTAATGGTTTCACCTGCGGTTACAATCACATCTCCTTGCTGCACTGAAACCATCATTGGTTCCACTTTTTCTGCTGCCTGTTCTGCTATGAGCTTGGTTAATTCTTTATTTTCGATCAAGTTGGGTTCTAACACTCTAACTAGTAAATACTTAGCTAGTGGTTGAGCTTCCTGAGGCATAAGGCTACTCAAGTTTACCTTCACGGCCTCTTGGATCAGATTTATTGGTAATCCTGGAACCATGCCTTGGGTCAGCATGCGACCAGCAGCCTGCTTAATGACTATGCGGGTTTTCTGCCAATCTTGATCTGATAGATCCAGTACGGAAACATCATCTAGGCTACTGAATTCAGGGCTCAGGTATTGTGACAGCTGAGGCAACACCTGAGCGTACTGTTGGCGAGCAGCAGATATTGACTCAATCAGAGCTGAGAACTCTTGTTCAGAAGACTGTTGACGGTAGCTTTGCAGTTCACTTACTGCCTCAACAAAAGCTTTATTTAATGAATTTTCTGCCGGAGTCGGTGGTTTGGCTTCAGCATCAAACCCCTTGACATGGTTATCGATATCTGAAAATGCCAAGATAGCCCGCCATTCCCATTCCTTACTTTGGCGCAGATACCGCTGGGTGGCGATGGATAGTACATCAGTCTTTACAAAAGGAAAAACACCGCTGTTAGTGCGCAGTTCTTCCACAGCGTCGAGAGACTTCTCAAGATTTTGATCAATTCTTTCTGTAACAGATTGGTCAATCATCAAGACTGGTTGAGCACCTCTTTGAGCTTCTTTGCGTCTCTCAGCCGTCGTCTTAGAGTCCTCAACCAGAGCATCGAATGGTGCCCGGACTGTCTGTGGTGCTACTGTTTCTACATCTAGCTGTGGCTGATTGTAAAAGCGCCCTCCCATAACACTGGTCAGGGAAACCACTGCTAAAGTCCACATTACAGGTAGAGTAATTTTCTGTTGAAGTTGGTGCTGGCTTTTGCCCCAATCTTTTCCTGAAGTTAGGCTAGTCGAAGTGCCTTCACAATGGGTTGGAGACTCTGTGAGCTGTAGAGGTTGTCCTTTCAAATTCTCCTGCTGTGATTGGCTAACTGAGGATTTGGCAGCACTAGAGGAGTTAAATCCCAAAAAACTGCGAAGGTGCTGAGATGTTCGCCGTAATTGCGTGATCGGCTGCGTCAGCGAATTGAACGTTTTCATAGCACAGGAATGGCAATGTCTGGTAACAGTAGCGGTCTGCTCACAATTTGCTGTGTGGTGGTGGCATTTTGCTTAAAGACATCTACATTTATTTATTATTCATAAAAAATACTGGAAAGTTTGCCTCCACTCATTTTCAATCCACTCATTTGACATGGGTAGAGCGCAGGTTGCGTGGGAAACTTCCAGTGACAATCACGCCTTGTATAGTGTAACAGTAACTGGAGTTTGCGAACATAAAACTTCATGAAAGTGGTAATTATGGTTTCGTGGTTACCTTGGTCAATCCCCATGGCTATTGGTTGGGTTTGACTTCCAGATGATTCACAGACCAACTTCACCGTAAATACGCAATGGTCGTTATTTACAACTTTAGCTTTTCTTTCTTTGATCCATTCCCTAGGGGAACTTGGGGTAATTCGCATTAGTCGCTGTCGAGTTGGTGATAAAATAGCTACTCGCATTGAGATAATCCTCAATCATGGAGTTGTAAGTCCCCTTGACCACCTAATCCAAGCGGTGCCACCCTAGGCCGCGAGGGATTGCTCGCGGCCTAGGAGGCGCGCACCTTGATGATTCCGATCCTTAACCGCGACTGAAGTAAGCAGTCTTGCAGATACTCCAGCTTAGGGGTTGTGGCTGGAAGTTCTTACCAGGATTAGGCTCAATGGTCTAGTCACACTTAGGCTTAAGTCTTACCCCATAAGCACCCTTTATTGCGGGGTCAGTAACAGAATATAATTCCAGACTTGACTGATTTTTAGTTTACAAAACTCAGAAGCCAGTGTTTTTTTTAGATCATCTTAGTTTAACTGGTTTATATTGGTTTTACCTATAGCTGTGGTAGCAAATTCAACACCACGGGTGCAACACAGACCATGAAAATTTTATGTACCATCAAGTTTCAGGCTACAGCCCCTTGTAGGTGGAGCTTCATTTTTGGCTTGAAAGTCCTTTGATTGAACAGCTTATCGAGATCCGATCACCCTTGGTGCCACCACAGCTAGCTTCTGAAACTGAGCTATCGCTGAAACGTCATATACACCTGACCACACTGCCAACAACTGGTCTGCTAATTGCCATTGGTCAACCCCAGTACTGCTGAGGTTAAGCGCCACCAGCCAGGGCACTGGAATACCGATGATACCGTTATAGGCACCAGCTAAAGCACCTGTTAAGGCAGCAGTAGTTTGTGATTGATAGCCTGTAAGAGCTGCACGAGTTACACAGAGGCGAAAATCTTCTGGGGTGTTTAGGAAACAGTACAATGCTAAGGCAATCGATAAAGAGCAGTCATCCTCAGACTCATTTCTACGCCTTTGCTCTCGACGCACCTGGATAACAGTTTGTTCTAAACTTGCCCCAAGCTCCAGTAGACTTTGTACTTGTTCCAATTGTTGCACCCAGGCATTTTGATTTTCATAGTTCCCTAGGTCGGCAATGATTCGGGAAATCAGGTTAGGGCAGTCAAGTTTTTCGGTAAGGGCGATCGCTATTGCCCAACCTATAGTCAAGACACTCTCAAACCTTTCAGAATCATTTTGCCAAATTGCTGCCGCCTCTAGCAGCTTTTGGCGCAACTTGACTTCATCTTCATGAAAAAATAATGCTATTGGTAAGGTTGCTACTGCTGCTTCGCTACTGTTGGCAGTCCCTTTTAATGAAAGGATAGAGGGTTGAGCCTTTTGACAGTGAACTAACCAATCTCCTAAATCGAGGTTGCCACAGCGAATTAAACTTTCAATACCACAAGTAGCAATCTTTCTCCAATCGGAAATCGCTTTACTCAAACCAGCATCCCCAAGGGAAAGCGGTCGAAATCTTACTTGAGCTGGTGGTAACTTTTGGCAGCCACTCCCAGCCAGGATTTCTCCCACAAGGCTACCTAACAAGGCACCTCTAAATCGGTTCAAAAGTGAGTACCGCATCCATATTTTGTCAAGAAATCTAGTGTGCTCTTAAATTGCCTTTTTCAACCCCCAAGGCAGCACCCCTCAACTTTTTGATTTTAATTACCAATCGATTTTCTCAATGTCAGCACTAGAGCCTGTAACCCCAGTCTATAGCTGTTAGCTCCAAAACCACTAATCTGACCAACTACCACTGGTGCAATGAACGAATGATGTCTAAAGGCTTCTCGTTGATAGATGTTGCTAAGATGAACTTCTACAGTTGGCAAGGCTACCGCAGCTATTGCATCTCGAATCGCCACACTGGTATGGGTATAAGCACCAGCATTAATTAAAATCCCGTCGTGGTGTCCTAAAGCTCCATGTATTCTATCGACTAAGATACCTTCATGATTAGACTGCAAGGCTGTCACGCTGGCCTCAAGCATTTGCCCTTCTTGCTCTAGGAGATAGTTAATCTCATCCAAGGTGACAGATCCATAAATACCTGGTTCTCGCTGTCCCAGTAAATTAAGATTGGGACCATGGAGAACCAGGATACTTAGACGTTTTCGAGTATCACCGGACACAATAACTATCTAATTCCGACGACACCTTGGTTCATTAACAGGAATGGGGATTGGTTCTGGTTCAGGCTGAGCCTCAGGACCTAATAGCGCTTCAATAAGCTTGCGCGCCCATTCTTGAATTTTTTCCAAAACCTTTTCTATATAGTCCATCAAGCAAAAAGCTCCTATAAGACCACTTGTATCTTTTCTTTTACACTTTCAGTTCCCTAACTGGTTAAAAACGATTACTGCTTTTTGAGCAGCTCAGCAAGGGAATCAGTCTTGCCTAAGGTTTTTATGGCTTGACCATGACTCTGAGAAAGGAAAAAGAACAAAGTGTTGTATCTATTATGTTATTAAGGCTAGCACATTTTATACAATTCATTCAACCAAGATACATTAACAGTGTTTATACCCTCACCAGCATAAGACCTATCAGTTGCCTGACTCAGTCAGTAATATTTGGCGAAAGGCTTGCCTGGTTTCGGGCTTCAAATAATTCTGTTGTAAGGTTTGCCACTGAAGCCATGATTTGTAGCGGTTGGCCTGTAGTAACTGAGCCAGCTGGGGAGCCTTATGTTTTAGGTCTGAGTCAAAGACAGAGTTTAAGAATTCGTCTAAAACCATACTGTCCTGAATATCACCTAAGATGCCTTGAATTTGCTTCATATCTTCCACATAGTCCTTATAGGTAGGACTATAGAGTTCAGTAAATAGATTCATTTGGTAACGCACCCGCTTGGCTTGCTTACGTAGATCGTGAATCATTGCTCCACGAAGGGCTAGCAGTGACTCAACTGCTGCTGGTTTCAGCTGCTTTGGAGTTTGGCTACCAGTATCCTTAAGATCAACGCCCACTAGCCAAGCCGGGTGGAGTAACAGGCTGCTGACAATGGGTAAGAGTAAATCAGGTAATACCGCAGCCGCTGGCATCTGAGCAATTTCTTTATAGGTGGGTTTTTTGAGCCACCGTTTTAAGGTTTGCTTAAGCTTTTGGTGTGGCTTACCTTGCAGAGCTTCCCGAACTTGTGTTAAAGCTTTGCACCGCTTTTTTTCCAAGTAAACGTAGGCTTGCTTCAATGCTTTCCGTTCTTTGGCAGGTAACTTGGGTTGGTAACCTTTGTGGAGGGTTTCTTGGAGGACATCTAGATCTCGAAGACTCCCTAAAATACGGGCAATCTTACCAATCTGTTTTTCAGAGGCTGCTTTGGGCAAGTCTAAGGCAGGGGTAAAACTAGTGACGGCGGTACGCAAGCGCCGCATTCCGATACGCATTTGGTGCAGCTGTTCGGGATCTCGATCTTGGAGAACAGCGGCTTCGTGACTAAGCATTTTCTGGAAGTGTTTCTCAATTCCCAGATAACTCCATTCTCCAATGGTTTTGGTTTGGGGTAATACTAGTTTGTTCATCGTCCCAGTCTGACCTCTAGCAAGCCAGACTCTTGAGATTGAGGTTGAGTAGACTCAGGATAGTCAGAGTCCAAAGCTTAACGTAAAGTTAACCAAAAGCCCACTTTGATTAACTTTACGTTAAGGATAAAAATAATGTTTTGTATTATTACTTATTCAGAGAATATTGTCAAGTTATGATCAGACTTTGCATAGAGGTTTGCAGCTCATGAGTCAGGTCAACTATAGCTTGTCGGATAAATTCTAGGGGCGGTTGGGCATGACTCATCGGTGTCTGGTCGATAGTGTCTGTTGGATGATACTTGCAGCACTAACTGATTAATCGAAGGTTTGATTGATTGTGATCAGATGTAGTTATCTAAGGATGGATAGTGCCATCAGGCATAATTGTTTCCCTTAGATTAACTTGGCTTAGTTCAGCTTCAATGATAGTAGCCCCAGTTAAGTTAGCTTTACTGAGGTTAGCGCCCCTGAGCTTAGCTGTAGTCAGGTTAGACCCGCTTAAATTTGCTTTAGTAAGGTTCGCCCATCTAATGTCAACCCTGTAAAGGTCTGCCTCTGCTAGGTTAGCTCCAAACAGATAGCTTCCACTAAGGTGAGCTTCTGCTAGGTTAGCCCCTGGACACTCAGCTTTGTATAGGTAAGCCCCAAGGAGTTCAGCTTGATGAAGATTAGCATTGCTCAGATTAGCATGGCAGAGATTGGCAGCCATAAGGTTAGCCTCAACCAGGTTAGTCCGTCTTAGCTTTGCCCCACTTAAATCTGCTTCTGAGAGATTAGCTTTGAGCAAGCTAGTGCCAATTAGGTTAGCATTACTCAAATCAGCTTCCATGAGGTTAGCTAGGGTCAAGTCAGCCCCAATTAAATTGGCACCATTTAGGTCAGCCCTGATCAGGTTAGCTGCTATAAGTTTAGTCCCAATTAGCTCTGCCGAGATCAGTTTAGCTTTGATCAGTTCAGCATCTTGGAGGTTGGCATTACTGAGGTTAGCTTGGCTGAGGTTAGCGCTAATCAGTTTAATATTGCCTAGATTTGCCTTTTTTAGGTTAGCTTTTGCTAAGTTTACCCTTTCAAAGTTAGCCCCATTGAGGTTAACTTCGCTAAGGTCTGGTTCTAGATCTAGATTTGTCTTTCTCCATTCTGTCCATCTCAATGGATCTTGTTTGAGTAGAGCAAGATGTTCTAGATTGGCCATTGAGGTTCTCCTTCACATTATGTAGCGGTGCCAACAAAGACTTTAACTCAATGGCACTACATTAAGGGATCAGCTCAGGAAGAATTCCTTTCTATTCCTTGCGCTTGGCAGCAGGATGTTCACGACCACTCACGCTTTCAATAGCTGTCAGCGCTGCCTGAGACGCTGCTAATATATCCCGTTCTTCTCCACCTAGGTAGAGGCGTCCAAAGCTGCCCACTGCACTAATTTGTAAGATGTTAATTAAGGCGGATTTCTCGGCTTCATTGGCAGCTAGGGCGGCATAGGCAGCTGGCTCAACTTCTAATACATATAGGGTTTGCCCTGCTAGCAACATTTGACCCCGCCGTGTGCGATTAATTAACTGGGTCTGGTGGGCATCAATATTACGGATAATTTGGCTAGAAATGACCCGAGGTTTGAGCCGATCCTGTTCACGGACGCCCAGTGCGTCTAAAATTGCTTTGCCAGCTGTACGGGTTTCCCCTTGTTTATTAGCATGCACCTCTAGAAGTCCGTAAAGCCGTTCGACCACCAGCACTCCTGGACGCACGGCAGTGGATTTGAGGGCAATATCGGTAATCCGGTTAATTTCAATACCTGGTGAGATTTCAATCCAAAGGGAGGTATCTCCTGGTAAGGGCAAAAATCCTAACGCTACTGTTCCCATGTAAGCGGCGTGCTGAGGCTGCAAGCTGTCTATGTATACGTAACTGCGTAGTTCAATACCCAAAGTTTAATCTGTTCCTTTTTTGGTGACTAGAAGTTGTCCAAAAGGTAATTCGCACTCAAAGAAGCCTACCACACCTCTCGACCTTCTGCTTTACCCCAGTGAACCTCTTCACTGATTTCGACTTCATTGGCTAGTAATTCATCTAGGGTATATTCTCTGGGGGGCAGATGGGTTGCTCGAGCTTTTGTTCATAGACATCAACAGCAATGATGACAAGCAACGAAAGATATTATTGTTGTTTTTATCATTCAATAATTTTTTTTTTATTGAAGGATAAAAAAACTGCGAAGTTAGTTGTATATGTTTAGATTAAGTCTTGAATTTATCTTTAATTTGCTATAATAGGTTGATTTTAAAGCTATTAATATAAAAAAAATCGGTATTTTAAAAAAACCTGAACAATAGCATCACCACAAACCTTACTTTTTTAAAGCTCCGATGGTAACCTGTTTACTCATTAAACCAAGGAAATGTAAAACTTCGTGAGTTGAAAGGTTTATAACCACGATTCTGCTAATTTAAATTAAATTAGAAACTAGCATATAATCAAATACCTTCTCAGAGGGTGAATAGTTTGTCAATCCTGGCTGACATACTGTTGATGAAAGTTTTAAACTGATGAGATAATGGTAGTTTGGTCTAAAAAGGAAGTAAGTAATGCGACTGTCTCAGATGCTGTTGGTGACACTGCGGGAAGACCCAGTGGAAGCAGAAATCCCCAGCCATAAACTTTTGCTGCGTGCGGGTTACATTCGACGTATTGGCAGTGGCATCTACGCCTATTTACCCATGATGTGGCGTGTCCTAAAAAAAGTTTCTCAGATTGTGCGGGAGGAAATGGATGCCACAGGTGCTCAAGAGTGTCTACTACCTCAGTTACAACCGTCTGAGCTGTGGAAAGAATCGGGTCGTTGGGACACCTATACGAAAGCTGAGGGCATTATGTTTGCTCTGATTGACCGACAAAAGCGAGAATTGGGACTTGGACCAACCCATGAAGAGGTAATCACTACTGTTGCTAAGGACATGATTCGCTCCTATCGGCAATTACCTCTAAACCTGTATCAAATTCAAACTAAGTTCCGAGATGAAATTCGCCCCCGATTTGGCCTGATGCGGGGACGGGAATTCATTATGAAGGATGCATACTCCTTCCATACCGATCACGAAAGCCTAAAAAAGACTTATCAGGCGATGGATCAAGCCTATCGAAATATGTTTAGCCGCAGTGGTTTGGAGTTTAGAGCGGTTGAGGCTGACTCTGGGGCGATTGGGGGTTCGGGTTCTCAAGAATTTATGGTTCTGGCTGATGCTGGGGAAGACGAGATTCTCTACACGGAGGATGGCAAGTATTCTGCCAATGTGGAAAAAGCAGTTTCCTTACCACCAGACCTAGAGCCCTCACCCTATAACACTTATGAAAAACTAGAAACTCCAAACACCTCAACTATTGACACCCTATGTCAATTCCTGAAGTGCTCTGCCACTAATGTGGTTAAAAATGTTCTTTACCAAATTGTCTATGACAACGGCATGACGGTGTTGGTTTTGGTGAGCATTCGGGGGGATCAAGATGTAAATGAGGTGAAGTTACAAAATGAATTGGTGAAATTGGCAGACCAATACGATGCCACAACGGTTTTAGCCCTGACTGTACCAGAGGTGGCTACCCAGGAAAAATGGGCATCGAAACCTCTACCTTTGGGTTACATGGCACCTGATTTGGCAGATGATTACATCAAACCAGCTAAAGATATTGCGCCTCAGTTTTTGCGGTTGGTAGATCAAACAGCAGTGGAACTGAAAAACTTTACTACTGGTTCCAATGAGTCAGGCTATCACGTAGTTGGTGCCAATTGGGGTGAGCAATTCCAGTTACCGAAGCTAGTGGTGGATCTCCGTAAGGCTAGTCCAGGCGATCGCGCCATCCATGACCCGAATCAAACCCTACGAAGCGCTCGCGGCATTGAAGTTGGCCATATTTTCCAGTTGGGGACGAAATACTCATCTGCGATGGGGGCTACCTACACCAGTGAGCAAGGGGAAGAAATTCCGTTATGTATGGGCTGTTATGGGGTGGGAGTGTCTCGGTTAGCTCAAGCAGCTGTAGAGCAATCCTATGACAAGGATGGGATTATCTGGCCAGTTGCGATCGCACCCTACCATGTGATTATCACGATCCCGAATGTGGGAGATACCCAGCAGATGGCAGCAGCAGAAAAACTTTACACTCAACTCAATGAAGCAGGTATCGAAACCCTGCTTGATGACCGCAACGAACGAGCTGGGGTCAAGTTCAAAGATGCTGATTTAATTGGGATTCCCTACCGGATTGTGACTGGGCGATCGCTTAAAGATGGCAAAGTGGAAGTGGTGGAACGGGCTACCCACACATCGACAGAACTCTCCGTTGAGGAAGTGCTACCCACCCTGAAGCAGTGGATTGATACAGCTCTAAGGACGGTTTAGGATTGAGGGTTGCAGGTTGAACGCGCACGCGTGGCCTTTTGGCCTACGGTTATTCGCCCCGTATTCGGTGTAGGGTACCTTGAAGGATACAAGGATAAGCATTGGGTGAATATCACGCTTTGACTAATTAGTGTTATACCCATTCTATGGGTAGGGAAACGGTAAAGGTCGCTCCCTTACCCAATTCACTGTCCACAGTTATCTGACCGGCCATCAGATGACAGAGTTTTTTTGCGATCGCTAAACCCAACCCAGCCCCACTATACTTGCGGGTGTCCGACTCATCTACCTGAGAGAAGGGTTCAAAAATCTTGGAATGTTGCTTTGGACTGATGCCAATACCGGTGTCACTGACTTGAAATGTGATTGATGGTTTAGTTCTTTGGTGTTGACCAAGATCAGGAATAGTTGTAGATGGTGAATTAAATTGATCGTCAATCTCTGCTGTGCCATCACTCTTGTGGACTATCAATGTAACAGTTCCCTGCTCTGTAAATTTACAAGCGTTGTTGAGCAAGTTAAGCAGGATTTGACGCATTTTGGTGGGGTCAGTACGGATTCGGCCAGGGTTGTTCAAATAGATGACTTCTAAGGTATTGTTGTTCTTTTCTGATAAAGGACGCACAGTGGTTATCACTTCTTCAATCAATGAGGATATCTCAGTATTTTCTTGATGCAGTTTTAGCTCACCTACTTCCATTTTCGATAGGTCAAGTATGTCGTTAAATAAATTCAGCAGATGCCAACTAGAGTTTTGAATCTTCTCTAGCCGGGGAATAAAGTATTCTGGATCCGACTTTTGAGCCCGAGCTTGCAATAACTCACTATTACCAATAATGATATTTAGAGGCGTGCGAAACTCATGGCTCATGTTCGCTATAAATTGGCTTTTAGCATAGTTAGCTTTCTCAGCTATTTCTTTAGCTTTGATCAGCTCCTGCAAGTAAAGTTGACGCTGTTTATGAGCCTGTCGGATTTGCTGCTGTTGTTCTCTAACTTGAGCGACAAACTTTAGGGTTTTATTGATGGTAATTTCCAAATCCTGAAAATCTATTGGTTTGGTCAGAAAATCAAAAGCACCACAGTTCATCGCTGTCCTAATATTTTTCATATCCCCATAAGCTGATACCACCACTGCTTTAAGTGTTGGGTCAACTTCAGGGATAAACCCTAGCAAAGTAAGACCATCCATCTCAGGCATATTGATAA
>NZ_JAAHIG010000182.1:0-17329 GCF_010692305.1 Moorena sp. SIO4G3
ACTACAGATATGGGGTCAAACCCATCAGTATTCACATACTACAGTTGGTCTTACTTGTACCTAGCTAAACCTGGGATTAGTGGGAGCGCAGTTATTCTCTTATTTCCTGACAAATGTAGTTATAAATACTACAGATATTCTGGGGTCAAACCCATCAGTATTTACATACTACAGTTGGTTTTACTTGTACCTAGCTAAACCTGGGATTATTGGCAGCGCAGTTATTATCCTATTTCCTTACAAATGTAGTTATAAATCCTACAGATATAGGGTCAAACCCCCCGATACTATTATTTTTAAAATACTACAATTAAAGTACCCAAAAAAAATTGCCAGACCTATTGACACGATCAAAAACTACTATTACAGTTAAATACTGTTGGCCTGTTGGCTGATTTAGTGTTGATCAAGTGGATTTTAGGATCATGAAAAAGATTTTTGGCGTACTACTTGTATGCTTTCTTTGTTTCTTGGCAATGACTGTTGCTAATAACAAGGCATTTGCTGCTGATTTTGTAACAGGAGCAAAGTTTTATGACCAAATTAACTATGGTGGTACCGAGTACGCCTATGAAGAAAGTGATGAGGTAGTTAAGCTAGACTCAGGTTTGAATGACAAATTCAAGTCTGTCAAAATAGGCGAAACATCTAAAGTATTGGCTTGGCGTCACTATAGTGACGAACAACCTGGTCAGATCTACGTTGAATGGTCTACTGACCATCCCAATATTGATCAAGACATTCGCGGTTTGTCTAAATTCAAAGTTGTTCCTGAAGAATCAGCCGCGATTGCTGCTCGCTTGCTCAAGGCTACACCAGATGACCATGTTTATTGTCTCTATACCAGCGTTTTTACCGTTGGACAGGTTGAAACCTGTACTACTGATCAGGATTATGCATTAGTGGGAATCATAGACCCACCTTATTTTGGTGAAGACCTTGTAAGTCAGATTACTGTCCGAAATCAGGACACAGGTGAGTACTTAAATAATGGCTCTGGTTATTTTTCATCAGTTGATGGTTCAAGTGTAGATTTTGATCCAGGTCCAAACTTCCCAACCAACATGGCATGGGCTAAACAAGGCAACAATCGTTTTGATTTTACAATCAATAACTTAATTAGACGATAAGTAGCCCTTGTCAATTGTCAATAAAATAACCTAAATTATGTACTGCTAAAAGCAGTACATAATTTAAATCATAGAAAGCACTGCCTTTCAAGCAAATTTAAAAGGAATTATAGTTGATAGAGAATTTAATTACTAAGATGAGCCGTAAATACTCTCTGGGTCTTTAACTATATCAACTTCATCGAAAACTACTTCTTCCCGATTCCCGATTCCCGATTCCCTATTCCCTATCCCCTATTTCCTCCGCACTCTCAATCAAATCAATAAACTCAGCTCGATACCCCTCTAAATCTACCCCTTCGGATTCCTTTGCTAATTGTAATGCTTGGTCAAAACTGGCTTTACCTTTGTAAGGAGAATCTCTTAACACCATCCCAAAACTGGCAATGGCAGCAGAAAACTTAAAGTTATCGGAAGCATCCTCTAGCTTTACAGCTTTATCAACCAAGGGATAGGTCAGGAGTTGAGAGGTGTTACCATCAGGCTCTTTGTAACGTAACTTGACCTGCATTAATTCTTTGGAATTAGTTGTTGAAGCAGCATTGGATTGATATTTCAGAGGGTCAATATCGGGTAATTTGACCTTAGTTTTCGCTCCCACAGGAATAATTTCATACAGTGCCGTGACAGTATGTCCAGCTCCTAATTCTCCGGCATCTTTAGTATCATCATTAAAGTCTTCATTTTTCAGCCGCCGATTTTCATAACCAATCAAACGATACCCTTGGACTTTGGCAGGATTAAATTCTACTTGAATCTTAACATCTTTGGCAATAGTGAGTAGAGTGGCTCCGATTTCGTTAACTAAGACTTTCTTAGCTTCTAACTCGTTATCAAGGTAAGCATAATTGCCATTTCCTTTATTAGCAATTTTCTCCATCTTGGAGTCTTGTAAATTACCAGTACCAAATCCTAATACGGTCAAGAAAACTCCTTTTTTTCGCTTCTGTTCAATCAGTTTAACTAATTCGCTATCACTGGATACTCCGACATTAAAGTCTCCGTCGGTTGCGAGAATAACTCGGTTATTTCCTGATTTAATAAAATTATTCTGGGCGAGTTTATAAGCCAGTTGAATTCCTGCTCCCCCAGCAGTAGACCCCCCGGCATTGAGATTCTCAATAGCTGTTAAGATTTTATCTTTCTCGTTGCCTGGAGTAGGAGCTAAAACGACGCCAGCAGCTCCAGCATAGACGACAATACTAACCTGGTCTTCTTCTCTCAATTCATTGACCAGCATCCGAAAGGCATCTTTGAGCAGGGGAAGCTTATTGGGATTATTCATAGAACCAGAGACATCGAGCAAAAAGACTAGATTGCTGGGAGGCAAATCTTCAATGGCCATCTTTTCCCCCTGGATACCAATGTGAACTAATTGGTGAGTGGGATTCCAAGGAGCTTGGGAAATTTCTGTCGTAATGGAGAAAGGGCGATCGCTTTCCGGTTCGGGATAGTCGTAGTTAAAGTAATTAATTAATTCTTCGATACGGATGGCATCGGTAGGGGGGAGTTGACCGTTATTAAGGAAACGACGAAGATTGCTGTAGGAGGCGGTATCAACATCAATCGCAAAGGTAGAGAGGGGATTATGCTTTACTCTCTTAAAGGCGTTCTCATCAATGGGACTATAGTTTTCTCTGTTGCTGACTTCTGGGATAGCTGGCTGTGTTGTCAGTAACGGCTTGGGTTTGCTCGCAATTGAGCGACTAGGAACTTGAAAAAAGGCTGCATTTGGGCTATCGGAGAGTTGCCTTGAGGCTCGGGGCATCAAACCTCTGTTACGGAAATTCTGATTAACACTATCCCCCGACCTCCCGACCTGGGCTGATTCCATAAGTTCTGATAGGCGCTCTCTTTGCTCACGTTCTACGTCTTGCGCTACAGGTAGATTAGAGCTTGTGTCTGATTTTTGGGCTGATGGCTGATTGTGGCAAGCTGTTGTTAGCTGTGCCAAGATAGCAACCATTCCGGAAAGGAGGAATAGTCTCAGTAATTTGTTCATTTGATTTGCCCTCTGTATTGCTTATTCCTAAGCTAGTCCACCACAGAAGGCTGTTTGTTTGTGTTGCGGTTTCTGTAACGGTAATAGCCAAAAGGCAAGAGGCAAAAGGCAAGAGGCAATAGTGATTCATCGTTTGGTGGGCAGTGCCTAGCCATCCTATGGTCAGCCAATGAATCTGGATTAGCCTCTATATTAAATGGTATTTCCCAGGGTAAACGGATCTAATTTTGTTAATTCATATCTATAATGTTTTTACCATCAAATAAACACTATATGTATAAAATATATTGTCAACGAGCGCCATAAGGCCAGGTTTATTGAAAACTCCCCTGGTTGATTGACAAGATGGGTTTATCCTATGATACTTTTAGAGATATAGCAGTGGACGCAAAGGGGAGCATGTCACTTTTGAAATTAGGTACATAGATCCCCCCTAACCCCCCTTAAAAAAGGGGGGAATTAGATTCAAAAGTCCCCCTTATTAAGGGGGATTTAGGGGGATCAGAATCAGGGATGAACAAAACTTACATGCACCCGAAGCAAAGCTTAAGATATCTTATGCTTCCTGATCCAAAGCTACCTGTCCCCTTTCAATAAGAAAACTATGTCTTAAGCTGTACTTCTCTTCCTATAAAATTAGATAAACCATGGCTACTCGCCATAGTTTATACTGATGATGTACTTAACCCTTTTTATAGAACTTTTCTTAATTAGGAGGTACACATCATTTTTTTTCTGTTCGCTATTCCCTATTTCCTTTTGTAGATTCTGGTGATCCGCTTTTCTGGTGATCCGCTATTTCCTGTTGCCTAAAATTCAGGATTGTCTACCTCAAATCGTTTAAAACCACTGTTTACAACCACTATATAATCCCTAATTAAGGAAGTTGATCATGTCTACTAAAAGTTCTGCAATCTGGGGGTCTTCTTCCTTAGCAATTGCCATTTTTGCCCTATCGTCTTCACCAATTCTGACTCGCATAACAGAACATGATATGGGTCCTTATGGAACAATATTTAATCGGTTTTGGATTGCCAGCCTAGCGTTGGGCCTTGGCAAGGTTGTCAAACTACTTTGGGATAAGCACAGCGGACGCTTATCTACTACTGATAACACTGATAACAAGGCTTATACTGTAAAGGATTTTTTCTCGTTATTTCTTGTTGCTAGCTTAGATTCAATTTGCCTAGTGACGTGGGCTTGGTCTCTGACAAAAACAAGTGTTGCTAATTCTAATCTGCTCCACAACACCACTCCTATTTTTGCAGCTGTCGGGGGATGGTTACTGTTAAGCCAATCCTTTAATCGTCGCTTCCTAATTGGCATGGTCCTGGCTCTAGGAGGAACGTTCTTAATTGGTTTTAACGATTTTCATATCGATCGAGATACATTGATAGGGGACAGCGTTGCATTACTATCTGCCCTTTTCTACGCGGGGACACTTTTGGTAACAGAGCATCTCCGAGTTAAATTTGACACAAGCACAATTTTACTATGGCTTTATACCTTGGGTGGCCTATTGTTGTTACCATTAACATTGCTATTTGAAGATAGACTATTTCCTGCTTCCTTTTCATCATGGTCTGCTGTTATTGGCCTAGGACTTTGTGGCTCTATAATTGGATTGGGTGCATTATTCTATAGTCTCAAACAATTTTCATCTAGCTTTGTCTCTCTAATTCTATTGCTGGAACCTATGATTGCAGCAGTCTTAGCCTGGCTAATTTTTGCAGAAAAATTGAGTTGGTTAAATGGCTTGACGTTTATAATCGTATTATCTGGGATTTATCTGGCTCAATCAGATGGAGAATTAGAGAATATTGGTTCTACTGAACCTACTTAAGATTAATCCTCTGGTGGGCAGTGCCTAGCAAGACTATGGTTAGCAAATAAATCTCTGTGAAGCACTGCCCACCCTACTTTAACTATTCGTCTGGTGGGCAGTGCCTAGGAAGACTATGGCCAAGCAAATGAATCTGTCTGATCCACTGCCCACCCTACTTCAACTAGTTAAGATTAATCCTCTGGTGGGCAGTGCCTAGCAAGACTATGGTTAGGAAATAAATCTCTGTGAAGCACTGCCCACCCTACTTTAACTATTCGTCTGGTGGGCAGTGCCTAGCAAGACTATGGCCAGCAA
Source organism: Moorena sp. SIO4G3 (assembly GCF_010692305.1). Classification (NCBI taxonomy): domain Bacteria; kingdom Bacillati; phylum Cyanobacteriota; class Cyanophyceae; order Coleofasciculales; family Coleofasciculaceae; genus Moorena; species Moorena sp. SIO4G3. The sequence continues at coordinate 5,273 of NZ_JAAHIG010000182.1, forward strand.
ATCAATCTTTGTGATCCACTGCCCACCCTACTTGAACTCTATTTACTGTTGTCTAAAATCCAGGATTGTCTACCTCAAATCGTTTAAAACAACTGTTTACAACCACTATATATAGCAATTCTACGACTGGTGAGGTACAAATTTATGGGTTTTAGGGAGCAGGGAGCAGGGAGCAGGGAGCAGGGAAGAGGGAAGAGGGAAGAGGGAAGAGGGAAGAGGGAAAAACTAATGTGTACCTCATGAGTCCTAGAAACGCTATAATCCATAATTAAGGAAGTTGATCATGTCTACTAAAAGTTCTGCAATCTGGGGATCTTCTTCCTTAGCAATTGCCATTTTTGCCCTATCCTTTGCACCAATCCTGATTCGCATAATTGAAAACGATTTAGGCCCTTATGGAACGATATTTAATCGTTTGTGGATTGCCAGCCTAGCGTTGGGTCTTGGCAAGGTTGTCAAACTACTTTGGGATAAGCACAGTGGACGCTTATCTACTACTGCTAAAAAGCCTTATACTTTCCAGGATTTTTTCTACTTATTTCTTCTTGCTAGCTCCGAGTCAGCTTTCCTAGTGACTTGGGCTTGGTCTCTGACAAAAACAAGTGTTGCTAATTCTAATCTGCTCCACAACACCACTCCTATCTTTGCAGCTGTCGGCGGATGGTTACTGTTCAGCCAATCGTTGAATCGTCGCTTCATAATCGGTATGATCCTGGCCCTAGGAGGGACTTTCGTAATTGGTTTTCAAGATTTTAATCTCGCTCGGGATACATTGATAGGGGACAGCGCTGCATTACTGTCTGCCTTTTTCGACGCGGGTTCACTTTTGATAATAGAGCATCTGCTAGTTAAATTTGAAACAAGCACAATTTTACTATGGAATTTTACTTTGAGTAGCCTATTGTTATTACCATGTACATTGCTATTTGAAGATAGACTATTGCCTGCTTCCTTTTCAGTATGGTTCGCTCTTATTGCCCTAGGACTTTTTGGCTCCATAATTGGATTGGGTGCATTAGTCTATAGTCTGAAACAATTTTCATCTAGCTTTGTATCTCTCATCCTATTGCTGGAACCCATCATCGCGGCATTCTTAGCTTGGCTAATTTTTGCTGAGGAATTGAGTTTATTAAATGGGTTGATGTTTATAATAGTATTATCTGGAATTTATCTGGCTCAATCAGATGGGGAATTAGATAATATCGGCTCTACTGAAGCTACTTAAGATGTAAGCATTAAGCGATCAGCTGCTGGGCAGTGCCTAGCCAGACTATGGTTAGCAAATAAATCTCTGTGAAGCACTGCCCACCCTACTTGAACTATCAGCTATCAGCTATCAGCTGTCAGCTTACGATAAGATGAATCGTCTGGTGGGCAGTGCGTAGCAATTCTATGGTTAGCAAATGAATCTGTCTGATGCACTGCCCACCCTACTTGCACTCACTGTTGCTAGCATGCCTATTGCCTCTTGCCTCTTGCCTCTTGCCTTAACTATTCCCTATTCCCTATTCCCTATTCCCTATTCCCTATTCCCTGTTCCCTGTTCCCTGTTCCCGATTCCCTCTTTCCTGTTCCCTCTTCTGTGCTTCCAATTCGCTATTTGCCCGCTCCCGTGCTTTGATAGCGTCTCGGTAGTTTGGCTGGTAGCGCACTGCTTTGTCATAAGCTGCGATCGCTTTTTTATACTTATTGCGTTTAACTAATGCATTGCCTAGGCTATACCAGGCTTGGCTGTAGTCACGTTTATAGTTAACTGCTTGTTGGTAAGATGCGATCGCATCCTTATAGCGTTCCAATTTATAGAAGGTATTGCCTCGACTGTACCAAGCTTGGTAAGGCTTGGATTGTAGTTTAATGGCTTTGTAGTAAGCTTCCAGGGCATCTTCATATCGCTGGACTTGATGGAGTGTCCAACCGCGACTGTACCAGGCTTGATAGGAATTAGGCTGGAGTTTAACGGCTTGCTCAAAGGAGGCTAAGGCTTCTTGGTATTTCCGTAATTTATTTAAGGTATTGCCCCAGCTATACCAAGCTTGGTAGAAGTTGGGCTGGAATTGAACCGCTTGCTGATAAGACTTGGCTGCATCTTTATACTTTCGCAAATTGCTCAAGTCATTACCCCGCTGATACCAGGCTTCAGCGGAATTCGGTTTGTAGTCTAAGGCTCGGTCGTAGGATTCTACTGCTGCTTTATATCGGCGCAAATTATGTAATGCCCAGCCCCGTCGATACCAAGCTTGGTAAGAATCGGGTTTGAGTTTCAGGGCTTTGTCAAAGGATGCGATCGCATCATAATAATTCTTGGACTTAACCTGAACATTACCAAGACTGATCCAAGCATCCAGGTCATTGGGCTGGAGTTCCAGGGCGCTATTAAACGCCTTAATTGCTGCGTCATAACGCTCCAACTGCTCCAAGGTTTTACCCCTACCCTTCCAAGCTGCACTATAATCCGGCTCAATTTGAATGGCTTGGTCGTAAGCGTTTAGAGCTTCTTCATAGTACTTCAGGGCAAACAAGGTCTTACCCTGACCTTGCCAAGCTGGAGCATATTCCCCTTGGATTTCTACAGCTCGATTATAAGCATCCAGAGCCTTTTCATAGCGCTTCAATTCTAACAAGGTTTCGCCCTGGTTATACCAATCCGTAGCAGTAACTCCCCTTAATATATTCAGGATAAAAACGGTTGCTGCAAACCCCAATCCAATTACCCCGGTGTACAGTAACACTTGGTACGGTTTTAGTCTGAATCGTCGGGGTTTCGGGAGCAGCGGTTGTATCGATGACGCAATTCCCAACATTAAGGTAGCGCCAGTTTTAGTAGTGTTAGTATTTATGTTATTATTGCTATTTTTATTAGTAATTACAGTAGTTAGTGCTTGTAAGGCTAAGGTAGCTGATTGGTAACGCTCTCGGAAATCATAGCGCACCATTTTATCTAAAGTATCGGCTAATTCAGCACTTACTGATATCTGGTTATGCCAGCTAATTTCCCCTGTATCAGAGTCAAGGGGCAATTGGTGAGGACGTAAACCGGTTAAACCAACAATCCCGATCATCCCGACAGCATAGATATCACTGCTTAATTTCGGGTAACCATTGGCTTGTTCACTGGGTCGATAGCCAGGAGTACCAATAGCAACGGTAAAGCTAGTATTGCCCCCTTCCAGGATTTGGGTACTCACTTGTTTAACCGCACCGAAGTCAATCAGTACTAATTTGCCATCTGATTTACGCCGAAGGATGTTTTGAGGATTAATATCTCGGTGAATAATACGCCGTTGATGAACAAAGTCTAAAACTTCCAGGATTTCCTGCAACAGGGAAATAATCTGATTTTCATTAACCTGGGTTCCCGGTACAAGTTCCTGGCTGAGGTCTTCCCCTTCAATCAATTCCTGAACCAGATAGAAGTCGTGATTTTCTTCAAAATACGCAAAAAGCTGGGGAATTTGCTCATTACTTCCCAACTGGTGTAGGATTTGGGCTTCCGTGTCAAACAGTCGCCTAGCCGTCTGCAATGTCAAGGGATCCGTGGCTACTGGCTTGAGCTGTTTAACCACACACTGATTCTCACCAGGCAAGTGTTGGTCTTCAGCTACAAAAGTCTGACCAAATCCACCTTGTCCCAGTTGACGAATAATTTTATAGCGTCCACCGATCGTTTGTCCAAGACCCAAGTTCATGCAACTTCTACTGCTCCGGGAAAACCTCACCACCTATTCAAGGAGGTAGATCACTAGGTATAGCGCTATGCCCAAGGCAAGAGGCTTGCATACAAGAGGCAACAGTTAACTACAAGAGCTTTTCACTTTGTATCAATGTCTTAACCTTAATGCGTACTGCTATATAGTGCTACCAATCATAGTATACAAAACCCTTCAATAGTGATCGGAACATTATCCCTGGGAGAGGGAAGTAGTGGGTAGGGTGTGTTAGGGGCGGGCTTGCCCTGATCTTCAACCCCTAGAGCCAGTTTTGGGATAGCCCGCACCGTAACGCACCACCAAGTAGAATGGGCGAATGTAGAATATTAAAATTGCGGAATCTCGTAGAGCGGAATTTTTAGCGTTAATTGACCAATAAGTAAACTATAGCAATCTCTATGCCATGAGGTACACATTGATCCCCCTTATCAAGGGGGATCAATGTGTACCTCATAAATCCTATAAACGCTATAATTACCAAAACAGGAGGAATAAAAAATGAGTGCAAAGACAATTAGATAAACTATAGCAATCTCTATGCCATCAGGGACAAATGGATCCCCCTAAATCCCCCTTATCAAGGGGGACTTTGAGCTTGAGAAGCGTACTTCATAAATCCTATAAACGCTATAATTACCAAAACAGGAGCAATAAAAAATGAGTGCAAAGACAATTAGATAAACTATAGCAATCTCTATGCCATCAGGGACAAATGGATCCCCCTAAATCCCCCTTATCAAGGGGGACTTTGAGCTTGAAAAGCATACTTCATAAATCCTAGAAACGCTATAATTACCAAAATAGGAGGAAGAAAAAATGAGTGCAAAGACAATTAGATAAACTATAGCAATTCTCTCTGCCATCAGGTACAAATCGATCCCCCTAAATCCCCCTTATCAAGGGGGACTTTGAGCTTGAAAAGCGTACCTCATAAATTCTAGAAACGCTATAATTACCAAAACAGTAGGAATAAAAAATGACTGCAAAGACAATTAAGTGGGATGATGTTCGTTCCCAAGTTCTAGAAAATCCAGAGGTAAAAGCCGAGTATGAAGCTCTAGAATTTGAGTTTAATATAGCTAGTCAGGTTATTGCCCAGTCAGAAGTCAGAAGTCAGAAATCAGAAGGCATAATTTCCAATTCTTAATTCTTAATTCTTAATTCTTAATTCTCAGGCTTCATATCCGCAAAGTGTTCCATCAGCATCCGATTAATAAAGATATAGCCGCCCCCTACTTTTTGTAGGAAGATGCGATCAGCGGCATAGTCGAGGAAGTGGGCATAGTTCCAAGGGATGTAATTATTGTGGTAGAGGATGAGGCGGAGGCTGAAGTGTTGGATTACATCCATACCACCATACCATAATGCTCCCATTGACATACCAAGGGTCCAATAATAATCTCTCTGACTAAATACCGAAGCTATAAAACCGATAAATCCTCCTATAATCCCTCCAAGGACAGTGTTTCTTAAGGAGTATTGAATGCCTTGGTTCGGAACCAACTTTTTTTCTATCTCAATAGTTACGCTATGTAAACCTCCAAATACATAACCAATTGCTCCACTTATCATCATTATAATCTGCCCATTTTCCTTTGAATATTCTGTAAATACTAGACCAATGATTAATGAAAATATGAGAGAAATTATTAGTCCCAAAATTGTCCACTTTAACGAATTTTTCCATGACCATCTCAATTTTTCAAAGTTTTTAATATCTCTATTAATATTTTGTTTTATCCCTCTTATTCCAAAGAGAATTCCAAAAAATATACCAAATGGTAATCCTATTACCCACAATTTTTTTATGAGTTTTTTAAAAAAGAAAGCAAAAACTAACTCGCTAGCAATAACGCTCGATAACAAATGAAATAATTCTTGGTTTTTAAAAGCTTCAAAAGACGTATTTTTATTATGCTTACTCCAGAAAAATTTATCAATTAAGCTTATGTTAAGTCCAGCAATTAACGCTGAAAATAAGGTAGCAGGAAGAATTTTTATTTTGGCAGGTTTGATTATTCTTAGAATACAAAAAAATACGACAAAACATAATCCGCCGATTATTCGAGATAAAAATATGTAAACCCAACGTTGTTTGTTAGTTGACAACCAACTAGGCTGAAGTTCTTCTATCAAGAAGATAGACTTATTTTCAGACAACATTCCTTTCGCTAGCCAAATTAGCCAGTGCTTTACTTGCACTTTCTCGTATCGCTGATTAGTCTTCCGACGCTTAAACATTTTCTCGATATATGCATTAAAGAGCTGCTTGCGCCGTTCCTCTATTACGTCAGTTTTTGGTAAATATTCAACTGCTACTCCCTGATAAGCCAGAGTCATAATATTGAGCATTAGAGGCGATTGTGCCAACTCTTGTAATACTTTATCTTCTGCAATTAATGTCCTCAATCCGGTTAAATCAGCCCCGACACTATCCAAGTAATGACAAATTTGTTCTAAACTAAGCAATCTTATATAAACTGCACTCTGAAAATTCAGACGGTTGGATAGGGCTTCATAGTCTTTCATACGACTACACACTACCAACTCGGCACCATAATCCTGCTGGAATTGGTTCAAAGCAACAATACAGTCGTCTCGGTACTCCGCCTTTACTTCATCCAGACCATCAAGCAATGGTAGTAGTTGCTGGTTCTTTACTAAAGTTTTTCTAATTGTCTTTGGAACATCATATATATTCCCCAGTTCCGCTACTAACCAATCGGCTATCGTCTGCCGTTTCTTTGCCCAAGAGGAGAGGTTAAAGACTACAGGAATTAGCTGATTAGTGTCTTGTTCAACACGCAGATTACTATCTTGTTCAGCACGAGCAATTAAATCCCCGGCTAGTTCCAGTAAGGTTGTAGTTTTTCCTGACCCTGGTTCCCCTAAAATTAGTAAGGTTGCTCCTGTCCCAATTTGGTCAAAAATATCAATTAGTTTAGTCCCTTCGGCGAGGGGTTGAGGTGAGTTGTCACCGATTTCGATAATTTCGCTCAAAGGATTAGTAATGGCATCAGGTCTCTCTTCTAATCCCAATTCAATCATTACCTGGTGATATAGGGATTTTGCCAGAACGCCTTTAATCCAATAGTTCTTGACTTTAGCGAGTAATGCCTGACGGTTGCGGTATTCTTGTCGAGTTAATTGGGTTCCTGGAACAGATTGCTGCTGATTAAAAATATTAAACAAGATGTTGTTAATCTTGCTGTTATTCCCTTCAATGGCTTGGTTGCTATCTCCCTGGATAACCCGATTTTTATCACCTTGAACTGTCTGATTTTCATCTCCCTGGATAGCCCGATTGTTATCACCTTGGATAACTGACATATCCTCACCAACCTGAAAAGCTTCAACCTGATGCTTAACCGATGAATTCACATCAGGCTGTTGTGAGTCAGAATTCTGATTAGGTGACTGGCTCATGAGTTAGTTCTAGACACCTATAATGTGTGAAGCAGCAGCAGCACCGAACCAATCTACCACCTTAAGCAGGATAGGCTTGGCTTTGCCCCAGAGGGTTTTACCTGCATCAACTTTTCCACTGGCTGTTTCCAGGGTTTCTGCCACAGTTTCCAGGTTGGCGAGTGCCAATTTTTTCTTAGGTTCTTCCTTTTCTGTGGCTTTTTTGGCGGCACCGAGGTACATGATTGCTTCTTCTTTGGTATCCTCTGGGAGCTCTGCCCCTCGTACCAACTTATCCAGCTCTACTAATAACTCAATAACCTGCTCTTTTGTTAGCGATTCTTTGGTTGATGCAGTACCTTGACTTTGGGTTACTTGATTTTTGTCACCTTGAATGGCTTGGTTACTGTCACCTTGAACACCTGGACTATGTTCACCTTGAATAGCTTCGTTATTTTCACCTTGTAGGTTGTTGACTTTACCGCCTACGGAACCACCTACAGAAAATCCACCGGGATTGTTTGTCATAATACCTACCTGTTCAACTTGTGTGTTTGTCTAAGAGCTAGGATGCTGTAGAGGATGCGATCGCGTAGCGTGGCCTTTGGGCCAATCGCAAAACTCCAGCAACTGTAATCCCTTCGTAACTTCAGCTACTGGAGGAGCGAATCCGGATCACTAACAAAAATGTACATATCATGGTTTTCCCCATAAGTTGATTTAGGGTGGGCAGTGCAGGAGTTTTAAACTAAAAACCGCTATACAATCGAATCGGCGGCATTGATCAAAAAAGGAAAACCAAGATATGAAAGCCATAGGCTATAATCAGCCTGGACCAATCACTGCACCAGACGCGCTGATCGAATTTGAAACCGAAACACCGGAATTAGGGGCACATGACCTGTTGGTGGAGGTTCGGGGAATTTCGGTCAATCCTGTGGACGTGAAAGTGCGCGCCAAGATGGCACCGGAAAAGGGCACCAAGATCATTGGCTATGATGCGGCAGGTGTTGTTCGAGAAGTTGGCAGCGATGTCAGTAAATTTAAAGTAGGTGATGAAGTCTATTATGCCGGTGATATAACTCGACCGGGCACCAACTCCGAGCTCCATGCCGTTGATGAGCGGATTGTCGGGAAAAAGCCCAAATCCCTCGGCTTTGCCGAAGCAGCTGGTTTTCCACTGACCTCCATTACTGCCTGGGAAATCCTGTTCGACTGCCTCGGGATCAAAGAAGGAGAAGGCAAGGGCGAGAGTATACTGATAATTGGTGGCGCGGGAGGTGTTGGGTCAATCCTGATTCAACTTGCCAAGAAACTCACCGGGTTGACCGCGATCGCCACGGCATCTCGTCCGGAAACCATCGAGTGGGTTAAAAAGATGGGTGCCGACCATGTGATCAATCACCGCCAGTCTCTTGTTGATCAAGTCAAGGAATTGGGACTCGAGCCCCGCTACGTTGCTTCCCTTTCAGGATCAGGCGGACATTTTCCTGCCATCATCGAGCTGATCAAGCCTCGCGGTCATATCGCACTGATTGATGACCCTCAATCCCTAGACATGAAATTGATCAAACCCAAAGCCCTAAGCTTCAGCTGGGAGTTCATGTTTACTCGCTCGATGTTTCAAACGGAGGACATCGAAAAACAGCATGAATTGCTGAATCGGGTCTCGGAGCTCATCGACAATGGCACGCTAATTTCCACTGTGACCAACAATCTCGGGAAAATCAGTGTGGAAACCCTCAAGACGGCTCATTCCCAGCAAGAGAGCGGTCGTGCCATTGGCAAAAATGTACTCGACGGTTTTAACTAAGAGAGCTCAGGGGGTGACAAGCGCTCTTTAAAATCTTACAGGGGTTAGGTTTTAGGGGTTAGGTTTTAGGTAAAATTGCCCTTGCGGGATGGATTGATTCAAACTATATATGAACTTGAATTGGTGAAAATTGCTTCAATTGCTGGGAAATACAAAGGGTGCATCTCATTTTTGCTGTTTGATTCGGTGGTGCGTTACGGGGCGGACTTTCCCAAAGCTGGCTACGAGCTGGAAAATGACGGCGAGCCGCCCCTAACGCACCCTACGTAATATTTTCAAAAATGAGATGCACCCAATACAAATGACTCATTGCGCTCATTTTACCCAATACCTAAAACCATTAACCCAACACCTATCTAGGTTTAAGCTTTGTTGTCACCCCGTGAGCTAAGATAGCATAGCCAATGGTGGCAAGTTATCGCGATCAGATTTTCAATTTTTAATTAAAACGAAGGAAACAAAAACATGGCTAAATTGACTCTTATTGCTCATATCACAGCTAAAGATGACAAAATTGATCTGGTAAAGACTGAGCTTAAAAAGTTGATCGACATCACTCGTGCTGAAGAGGGCTGCTTGCAATACGATTTGCATCAGAACAATGAAAATCCAGCTCACTTTATGTTTTTTGAAAATTGGGAATCCCGTGAGCTGTGGAAGAAGCATATGGGTGCCCAGCACCTGAAGGATTACATGGCTGCAACTGATGGCGCGGTTGAGGAATTCACTTTCAATGAAATGACGCAAATAGGCTAGGGAATATAGAATTTAGAATGTAGAATTTAGAGATGTAGGGTGGGCAGTCCAGCAGTTAGATTAGACCTATTGCAAAAGTATTTTTTTGATACTGTTTTCGTCAATTATTGTTACTGTTTTCTGTCTCCTGTCTCCTATCTCCTGACAACTGCCGCGAAGTCTATTGATTTGTTGGCCATAGAGTTGGTAAGCACTGCCCACCTAAGATTAATCACTATTTGAGTAATCTAGTTGATTACTAGATCATAGAATCGGGTAGATGACCTAAGTACACCTACCCGATTCATCTAGGTCAGTCTAACCGCCCTTTGTATTTGAGTAATCTAGTTGATTACTTACAAGCAGCAGCTACGTCTTCGGTACAAGGGTAGTTACCGGTACCACTGAGGGTGCCATCCGCAGCAATTGTAACTTTGTAGTTGCAGCCTTGGAATGCACCAATGGGGCTAGCAGAGCCTAGCAAATCGCAAGTTTTGCCAGCAACTTCAAAGACAACGCGCTTAGTGCCGCGAAAAGGGAAATACTTTTCAGCAATCACGACAGAATCAGGACTATCGAAATCGGCCTCGTAAGTCAAAACTACTCCGTCAGCTAGTGCAGGAGCGTTTACAGACAGCATAAACAGCAAGGCAGAAAACGCAATCAAGATCAATTTTTTCATGATATTCCTCCGATCAAAATAAGTAGACAGAGACTGTCTTAAATGTCATATTTTAAAGAGTACTCTACGAGTACTCTAGGGTTGCACGGCCATGAGCCTCTACATAGCTGAAGAAGTCAAGCTATGTCGATAATCGACGTCTTTAAGTTGCACATGCCTCGAACGGGTCAAGCAAAAACTTTTCCTGCTAATTCAGCTTTGGCAAGCTTTTACTTGCGATGCACAATTTAATGGTTTTGAGGTGGAATCCACCCATAAATAAAAGTAGCACAAAAAATTATTTATGGGTAAATTTATGTAATTTTTTCTTTCTTAAGGAATAGATTAGTACATATTTACTGAATTATCCCCGAATTATCCTGAAATACATTGACAAGGAATAATAGCAAAATTTTGTGGGAAAAAGACGTAAGTACTAGATTTAAGTTCAGGTAGTTCAGGTAGGGTGGGCAGTGCAGCAGACAGATTGATTGGCTTGGGTACGCTTTTTTTAGGCACTGCCCACCAATCGATTAATCACAGAAAGTAGGGTGGATAGTCTACCCTACGGGAACTCCAAAGGCGAACAACATTTTAGAATTTAGAATCTAAAATTAAGAATTAATAATTAAGAATTTAGAATTTAGAATAGACCTCTTGCAAAAATAAATATGAAATCAAAATCTATCCCTTTTGCCTTGTCAACACCCACGGTTTATGAGACTTATGCAAGAGGTCTAAGAATGATGTCAAAGTCCCCCAGAATTGGGGGATTTAGGGGGCAAATGCGTAAGTTCTGTAGAATTCTAAATTCTTTATTCTGCATTCTGACAGACAACCTACCCTACACCGAAGGCCAAAAGCGAACAACATTCTTAATTCTGACAAACAACCTTGGCCTTTCGGCCACGCTACGCGAACAACCTTTAACCTTCTTCAACCTTTAACCTTCTTCAACCTTGGAGCAAAGTTGATTTAATAACTCTTTGGGAATTGCCTCGAAATTCTCTAAGACGAAATCCATTAAAGCCAGATGGTATAAAGAATCGGCACTAGGAGTTTTATAGCGAGCACCTTGGGCCAGCCAGCTATTTACCGCATAAGTTGAGCGGCAGCAGATGTTACCCATGTCTTCTTGATTGACTTGCCACTTGCGGTAAAACGCCTGGGGAGTCATGGACAGTCGGCAGTTGCTGTATAGGTAGATCAATATTTCCTCTCGCTCAGTGATGGCACGAGGCATTGAATCTGGGCGTGTGGATTGGCTCTGGGCAATTTGGGCAAGCCGGTCTAGGGCTCGCTGACAGTGAACCAGATGATCTACTGACCGTTTGTTTGGCATCATAGGAATTACCTCACACATAGTTTGTGACTGGGGGTAAAGCCGCGCTTTGGCCTGCATGCGAGAAGCGCGGCTTTTTGTCCAGAAATCTTATGGAAATATCAGACATTTTTATTATTACTAATATCTCGGAAAAAGTCAAGATTATTTTTTTAAATAAAACATTTTGTTACAAATAAAAATTTGACGATAGGGGGTATATTTTAGATTTCACAATGTAATATATACGCTATCATTTATCAGTTATAAGCTATCAGCATTGCCTAGCGTTATGTAGCCTAATATACATCTTTAAAAAGTATTTTTATACTAGTTTTTATATCAATTATTGTCCACTGTTCCCTGTTCCCTACTCCCTACTCCCTACTCCCTACTCCCTACTCCCTACTCCCTA